>NZ_QCZG01000021.1 GCF_003097615.1 Pueribacillus theae | reverse complement strand
CCATATGTGGATAATTATAAATTCCCTATAAAACAGCAAAGTTTCAAAATTTACTCCTCAGAGCTGTTGATTAAAGCCTTTATTTGACAATCTATGCAACGGTTAATATAATGAAAACAAACTATTTTTTCCTTAAGAACTTTATGATTTCCTTCCGTTAAGGGGAGTAGCTATACAGTAAAGTCGTCAATACAGGATTTTTTCCTCGGCTTTATTGGCAGCGTATATACGTTGTTTGCGAGACCTTGCCTATTTTTGGCGAGGTCTTTTTCTATTTAAAAATCGATCTTCCACAATATTCTCTAGCCACTTTTATCTTTCAAACATGAAGGGAGACTGCATTTTGCCTCACTACAACACTCTAGCAGCTAGCGTCATCATAAATTGCGAAAAAAAGAAACAAACACTTATTGATTTTGACAAATCCCTCCGATTAATCGGAAAAGGGCGAAGCGCCTTTGTATTTAGAATCAAAAATACGAAGAAAGCAATGAAAGTCTTTTTTCCAGAGCATATTCACATTGCAAAAGAGGAAGCAGCGATTTACAGGAAAATCCAGCATATTCAATACTACCCTACACTTCATGAAGCTGGACCGAATTATTTGGTCATAGATTATATAGATGGCCACACTCTTTTTGATTGCTTAACCTGCGGCATCCCAATTTCTGAAGATAAAATTAGAGAAATTGATGATGCCCTACAATTAGCCAAACAAGAAGGGCTGAATCCTTCAGACATCCATCTGCGAAATATTTTTATTACCTCTAAAAAAGAGATTAAAATTATCGACGTTGCACGCTTTAGACAAACGAAAGCTTGTGAACAGTGGAATGATTTAAAAAACGCTTTCTATCGTTATTATACGAAAGCTTTTTTTCCTAAAAAGATTCCTGTTTTCATTTTGAATTTGATTGCGGGTATCTACAAGAAAAAAAACTCATTTAGAACAAAAAAACTTAACACTTTTCTCGCACTTTTTTACGGATTCCTTTAAGAATGTTAAAAGACAGGTGAACGTTGTGTCCATCCTGCCTTTAGAGGTTCTATTCCGATTAACTAACATATGCTTTTTCAAAAAAGGCTTGATAAATGGAGCGAACGGCATTTTCAACATCGGATTCCTTTACGCCAAACATCATGCTTACTTCAGAAGAACCTTGGTTAATCATTGCGATATTTACATTTGCGTTTTGGATCGCTGACACTGCTTTTGCGGCTACCCCAATCGTTTTGTTCATGGCTTCGCCAACAATCATAATCAATGCGATATTCCGCTCAATTTTTACCTTATCTGGCTCAAGTTCCGTTTGAATCCGATCAAATAGCCTTGCTTCTTTTTCTTCCGTAAGCTGCTTTGCACGCAAGATGACATTCAAGCTGTCGATGCCTGAAGGCGTATGCTCATAAGAAAGGCCTTCTTCTTCAAGGATTTGCAACAGCTTTCTGCCAAAGCCAATTTCCCGGTTCATTAAGTATTTTTCAACATAAATATTTAAAAAGCCGTTGTCGCTTGCGATACCGACGACAGGATTGCCATTTGTCCTTCTCTTCGCAACGATCATCGTTCCAGGCGCCTTTGGATTGTTTGTGTTTTTTACACAGACTGGTATTTTTGCCCGGAATGCAGGAGCTAGAGCTTCTTCATGAAAGACACCAAAGCCTGCGTATGAGAGCTCGCGCATTTCTTTATATGTTAATTCCGTAATTTCCTTCGGATGATCAACGATATTTGGGTTTACCGCATAAACCGAATCAACATCTGTGAAATTCTCGTACAAATCCGCTTTAAGAGCAGCGGCTAAAATGGCGCCGGTAATATCTGAACCGCCACGCGGGAACGTGACAAGATTCCCTTCCGGCGAATAACCGAAAAAGCCTGGGAAGATTACAATTCCCGTTTTTTCTCTTAATCTATATAAATGATCATATGACTCTTGAAGCACTTGCGCATTCCCAACTTCGTCACTGACAAGCAATCCTGCTTCTTTTGGATTTACATATTCTGCTTTTACACCGCAGCTTTGAAAATAACGTGCGATCAACTTCGCATTATTATCTTCCCCTCCTGCTTTGATGCAGTCGAGAAATCGTTCCGTGTCATCACTTAGCTGAAGGCGTGCTTGAAAGTCTTCCTCGATTTCAGCAACAATATCTTCTTCCAATTCCAATTGATCGGCAATGTCACGGTATCGCGCAATGACAGCTTCCAATTCTTTTTGCGCTTCGCCATATTGCAAATATTTTTCAGCAAGTGCAATTAGCAGATCCGTCGTCTTCACATCATCAGAAAAGCGTTTCCCAGGCGCTGATACAACAACGATTCTCCGCTCTTCATCAGATGTTACAATATCGAACACTTTACGTATTTGTTCCGCACTTGCGACAGATGAACCTCCGAATTTTGAAACTTTCACTTTTTTTCCCCCTTGACTTAAGCCGTCCATGTGTTTACTGATTATCTATTTTAACATAAAATGAACAAATGAAAAGTGTGAAAATAAATCATGTATTAATGAAGCGCTCATAAAACCTGCGTAAGCAAGAGCGATCCCAAAAAGATAAGTAAGAATAAAATAGTTTGTGAAATATACCCAGTTTCCTTCATTTAGCAAATTTAGCAATTCGAGCTTCATCGTTGAAAACGTTGTAAAAGCACCTAGAAAACCTATGCCGATTAAGAGATTGACAGTTGACGAGATTTGAAAGCCGACGAGAAGCCCAAGTACATAAGAACCAAGCAAATTAATGAACAACGTAGCATGCGGGAACGTCCCTTTAAAATTTTTTGTTAAAGTGTTCGTAACTTGGAAACGGGCAATCGCTCCAAAACAGCCGCCAATCGCAACGAGCAAATAATCCATTATCATGGCCTGCCTCCTTCTGCATCTAAACGCTTGCCTAGAAAGAAGCCGAGGATCGTCAATAAAAGGCCCCCTGCACTGCTTATTGCAATATAAGCGAAGGCTGCAGCAATGCCCTTATTTTGAAAAAGCAAGATCGTCTCAACGCTAAACGTAGAAAATGTAGTAAAAGAGCCTAAAAGCCCGGTTGTGACAGCTGTTTTGATTTTTTCTGATAACTCCCTTTTCCCCATGAAACGCGCCGTGAAAAAAGCAAGTAAAAAACAGCCTATCAAATTAGCCGCCAACGTTGCCTGGGGGAACGAACCTACTCTTGACGTGATCAAAAGGAAACTAAGGCCGTACCGAAGAACAGCACCTATTGCACCAGCAATGCCAACAAGGATCATAACAGGCATAAATGACATTCCTATCTTTCTTATATTTTCTTAACGATTACTAAGCCTACTTATTACTCTACGATATATATGAAATGTTCATCAACTTTCTGTGCATTTTTTACAGATGAATCTCCTCCACTTGAAGGTTTCCTAACGATTACATCTATGCCATTTCTGTAAGAAAAACGCTGGCGCGTCCTTCTTGGAAGTTGGATTTAATTAAATTGGCGACGTGCCAATTTATCTTTTCTTAAAAGGTTAGAGATAGAGGCGAGATTGGTTGAAATTTTGCGAAAGAGCAAATTTCAACCATATAGGGCAGCTTCTCACCGTTCAAGTTCAAATTAATAAATGGAACAAATTTTGATCGTTATTTATTTCTTTATACGGAAAGCCCTTTGCTTTTAGCCTTGAAATAAGCGGTTCATAATCTTCCCTGCATTTTAGTTCAATGCCAACAAGTGCCGGCCCGCTTTCACGATTGTTTTTCTTTGTGTATTCAAACCGTGTGATATCATCCTGCGGCCCAAGAACATCTTCCATAAACTCCCTAAGTGCTCCGGCCCTTTGCGGAAAGTTCACGATAAAATAATGCTTTAATCCTTCGTAAATCAATGATTTTTCTTTAATTTCCTGCATTCTTCCGATATCGTTGTTTCCTCCTGAGAGAATGCATACGACATTTTTCCCTTTAATTTTATCTTTATAAAAGTCAAGTGCAGCAATTGGAAGTGCGCCTGCTGGCTCAGCTACGATTGCATTATCATTATACAATTCGAGAATGGTTGTACATACTTTCCCTTCAGGAACGAGGACAATATCGTCAAGAATTTCTTTGCAAATCTCAAATGTTAAATTGCCGACCTGCTGCACGGCAGCTCCATCAACAAATTTATCGATAGAATCAAGGTGGACAACTTTGTCTTCAATTAGCGATTGGTTCATTCCAGGCGCTCCCAAAGGTTCAACACCGATTATTTTCGTCTCGGGATTAATGCTTTTTATATACGTGCCAACCCCAGCGGCAAGCCCCCCGCCTCCGATGCTTATAAAGACATAATCGGGAGGATGACCGATTTCGTTCATCACTTCCATGCCGACTGTTCCTTGCCCAACAATTGTCCTGCTGTCATCGAATGGATGAATAAATGTCATGCCATGGTCGTTGCAATACTGAATCGCTTTCTCGTAAGAGTCATCGAATGTATCGCCGGTAAGAATGACTTCCACATATTCCTCTCCAAAAAGCTTCACTTGCGAAACTTTTTGCCTCGGTGTTGTTGTAGGCATAAAGATTCTCCCTTGTATTTTTAACGCTTTGCAAGAATAGGCAACGCCTTGGGCATGGTTTCCGGCGCTTGCACAGACAACTCCTTTTCCCCGTTCCTCTTCGGAGAGGCTCTGGATAGAATGATATGCCCCTCTCAATTTAAATGACCGGACTTTTTGCAAATCCTCCCTCTTCAAGAATAAGTCGCACTCATATTTGTTAGAGAGAAGATCATTTCGCTGCAGCGGCGTTTTTGTAACGACGTCTTTCAGCTTTTGGTTTGCGATAATGATTTCTTCGATACTTACTTTGTTACTCATTTTGGTCCCTTCTTTTATCTTCATAGTCGATTCCTCTCTTTATCTTACAGAAGACTTCGCTCATATAAACGGAGTCGAACAGATAACTTTTTGTATCTTTTTATATTAACATATCTACGGTCATAGTAAAAAGCCGGCATCGCCAAACCGTTGCCGTTTTGGACAATGCCGACAAAGAAGCTATTCGCTATCCGTCACTTTTAATATGATTTTTCCAATATTCGCATTGGATTCCATATACTCATGCGCTTTTGCGGCATCTTTCCAGTCGAAGACGCTGTCGATAATTGGTTTGAGCCTTCCATCTTTAAACCGTTCCATCGCAAAATCAACAAAAGACTTTGTAAATTCGATTTTTGTTTCAGGCGATCTCGACCTTAGCGCCGTTCCGATAATTTGCAGCCTGCTCCGTAAAATAAAACCTAGATTTAAGTTATCGACGTGGATGCCACCCATTGTCCCGACAATGATTAACCGTCCGTCCACGGCAAGTGACCGAAGATTGTCTTGGAAATACGGGGCGCCAACGAAATCAAGAATAATATCAACGCCGCGCCCTTCTGTTTGCTCCTTCACCCACTCCCGGAAGGGACCGTTATTGTAATTCCAGCCTGCGGCAGCCCCCAGTTCGAGGCAGCGCTCAATCTTTTCGTCTGACCCTGCCGTTACAATAACCCGGGCGCCAGCCTCCCTTATGAGCTGAATCGCAGCTGTTCCAACACCGCTCGCGCCTGCATGGACGAGCACATCATCTCCTGCCTTTAATCTGCCAAGGATAAATAAATTGGAATAAGCGGTTAGAAACACTTCCGGGATGCCTGCCGCTTCTTCATAGCTTAAATTTTCCGGAATGATCATCGCCATCTCTGCCGGGATGGCGGCAAATTCTGCGTAGCCACCGCCAGGCAGCAATGCGCATACGCGATCACCCTTTTTTAATCGGGTAACATTCGGGCCGACTTCAGCGACTTCCCCTGCCGCTTCAAGCCCGAGAATATCCGATGCCCCTTTTGGCGGAGGGTACATTCCTTTTCGCTGCAACAAATCGGCACGATTCAATGCTGTCGCTTTCACCCGAATAAGAACTTCGCCGCTTTTTATTTCAGGTGTTTCACTTTCTCCGATATGTAATACGCCAGGATTTCCAGGTTCTTTCATAACAACTGCCTTCACGCAAAGTCACTCCTTCATTTTGTCAAAGTTTCATTATCTCTCTCTTATTTTAGGGCAACCTTTCACTGGACTCAAATAGCGAACTTCCGCCTTATGTTCTTTGCAGTGTCGGCCTTATTATGATTTCATTGACAGATACTCCTTCAGGCTGTTCAATGGCATAAATAATTGCGTCTGCGATATTTTTTGATTCAAGCGGCACTTCATTCGTCGAGGCCGCCCGTTTTTTCAAAATATGTAACGCATCTTCGTCTGTTATTGTTTGCCTTAATTCTGTCTTGACAGCACCAGGAGAGATGATTGTTGCACGAATATTAGCTGTCGGGGACAGTTCTTGCCTAAGCCCTTCTGTAATTGCACGGACGGCGAATTTCGTCCCACTGTAAACGGCGCTGCCAAAGCCAACTCTATGCCCTGCAACAGATGAAACATTAATGATATGGCCGCTGTTTTGCTTTTCCATGATGGGGACGGCTGCGGCAATCCCATATAGCACCCCTTTAATATTCACATCAATCATACGGTCCCATTCATCTACTTTTAACTTATTTAAAAATGACAGCGGCATAATGCCGGCATTATTCACCCAGACGTCGATTTTCCCAAATTCAGAAACTGCAAAATGAGCGAGCTCCTTTACTTGGCCAAATGAAGACACATCTGTCTTAAAACTGATTGCCTCGCCGCCTTTTTCACGGATTTGCTTTCCCATTTCTTCAAGCCTGTCTTCTCTTCTCGCTGCCAGCACAACCTTTGCTCCTTTGGCTGCAGCAGCCACAGCCGTTGCTTCGCCAATTCCGCTGCTTGCTCCGGTAATGACAATTACTTTATTCTCCAATCCGTCCACCCCCAGCTTAATGATGTCCCTCTCCTTATTTTACAGCTGTAACTATATGTTTTCAAATTGTTTCAATTTTTCCGCCAATGAAAAATCCACGTCTATCCACTGGCTATTCCCTATACGATTTCTAGCCGTTTTCATATGTTATTAGTGCGATGAATTATTGAAGCGTATGAAAGGAGGAACATGCGTGTCAGCTGACCATTATTACAATCTCTGCTGCAAAAACGTCGGAGTGCCAGTAGAAATTACTTGCCATGACGGCACGGTTCATAGAGGAATCATCGACCGAGTTGATCGGACACATGTTTATTTGCGTCCATTTGACGGGGGGCCTGGCCTCGACGGACCCGGAACTTATTATTGGGGATGGGGTTGGGGCTTTGGTGCCGGCATTGCTTTAGGCGCCATTGGAACATTAGCTTTCCTTCCATGGTTTTGGTGGTAAAAAATTCCGCCCCCTCTCTTTAAAATTGAAGGGGGCTATTATATTGCAGTTCATAGTTCGACCGGCTTTACATTTTCATCACCTTTTAAATGAGTAATAAAATCGACAAGGAGCTGGATCTCTTGTTCCATGTCGAGAAAGCTCGCTGTTTCGACAGGCGAGTGCATATATCTTAATGGAAGGGATACGAGAGCGATCGGCACGCCTTTTCCAGTTAAACGCAATTGATCGGCATCAGTGCCTGTCTTCCTTGGCGTCAATTCGTATTGCAATGATAAATTGAGCCGTTCCGCACTTTGTTCAAGCAAGCGATTGATTTTACGGTTGATCGGGGCTCCATTGGCTAGGACTGGCCCTTTTTCCAAATCAACTTCACCATGCTTCGCCCTGTTGACACTCGGATAATCAGTGGCAAATGTGACATCAACCGCAATGGCCATTGTTGGTTTGACGGATGAACCCGCAAAATAAGCGCCTCCCATATTGGTCTCTTCATTTACAGTGCTTGCAGCAAATACGCCAACGTTCAACTGTTGAGGATGTAACCGTTTCAATACTTCCGCGATGATAAAGGCACCTGTGCGGTTATCAAGGCCTCTTCCTGAGATGCGCTCATTGATTAAAAGTTCCGGTTCTCGCTTATAAACAGCAACGTCGCCAATTTTGACGTACTCGGATGCTTCGTATTTATTTTTCGCTCCGATATCAATAAAAAGGTCATGAAACTTAAAATCGTCCTTGATCCCCCCATGGTGCTCGGCATTCGCGCCAACCACCCCTGTTATGCGTTTCTCTCCGAGAAATTCTACCTTCATCCCAATGGCCGGCTTATGGCTAATTCCGCCGAGTTTTTCGACAAAAATAAATCCTTTGTCATCGATTCTTTTGACGAGAAACCCAATCTCGTCACAATGGCCGGCTAACAAAATTTTAAAATCCGCATCAGGATTAACTGACGCAATCGCGTTTCCCGCATAGTCGGTTTGAATGTGATCTGCAAACGGCTTGACATAATTGATCCATTTTTTCTGAATGTCCATTTCAAATCCTGAAGGCGACGGGGTGCTTAGCAATTCAAGCAAAAATTGTTTCGATTCGTTTTCCAATCGGGAACCTCCTCAAATCCTTTTCGTCCGATTATATCAAATTTACCTATCGGAATAACAATTGAAAGCTTGCCCCGAGATAAGGCAAGCTTTCATTTATCATTTTACTTTGCGGCGGAAGATGCACCAGCTATCGCATCAATTGCAGCCTTCGCGATTTTTTCGTTATGTGTATACGAATCTCCGTACAGGAATGCAGTTCTTGTTGCCCGTTTAAAGAATAGATGCATATCATTTTCCCATGTAAAGCCGATTCCGCCTTGCATTTGAATCGCATCTCCTGTCACTTTTTTAGCGGCAGAGGACGCATAAGATTTTGCGATCGAGACACTTAATTCCGCTTCAGGATCTCCGCTTTCAAGCGCCCAAGCAGCGTATTCGACTGCAGACTTCGCGCTTTCCACTTTTAAGTACATTTCGGCCGCCATATGCTTTAGCGCTTGGAACTTCGCGATAACAACACCAAATTGCTTGCGTTCCTTCGTATATTCGACCGTGTCATACAACGCTCTCTCTGAACTCCCAACCATTTCGGAAGCCGCGAGAAGTGCTCCAAGCTGTTTTACTTTATTCATTAACTGATGGCCTGTTCCCATTCCGATTCCCTTTACAATATTAGCGTTTGACAGGGGATAATTATTTATCGCCACATCATAGATTGGGTATGTTTCGTCTGTTCCCGGCAGTTTTCTCAAGCTTACTGAAGGATGGTCCTTGCTTATGACTACGACTGTTTCTTCTTCCTGCGGCGTATTTCCTTTGCCTGAAATTCTAACTGAAGCGATAATTTGATCAGCATCCGCCGCAAAAGGGACTTCACATAATTTACCGGAAAGCGAGTACCCGTCTTCCGTAGCAAATGCTTCCGCACTTTCCGGACGCCAAGCAATTGTAAGCATTTCGTTCCCAGCTTCAACCTTTTCAATGAGATCCCCGTGCTGTTTGCACGTTTTGAGCGCATATAACCCTGCTACATTTTCAAGAAGAGGATATGGCAGCAGCGCGCGGCCAGCTTCTTGGGCGATAAGGATGGCATACGTTACGCCTGTAACCTCTTCGCCATTCGGTTCAAGAATGCCTAAAAGGCCTTGGTTTCCAAATAATTCTTTTATTTTATTGGAAACCGTTTGTTCCTCCATAAATTTCCGCACATCTTCTGTTTGACAATGTTTCTCCAACATGTTTCTGACACTTTTTTGCACCATTTTTTCTTCTTCTGTAAATCCAAAAAACATGGTAAGCCTCACCTCACTTAGGCATGCCAAGAATCATCTCGGCAATGATATTTTTTTGTATTTGTGTAGAGCCGGCATAAATGGTCGCACCGCGAGAAGTATAGTAAATATCTTGCATTTTTCCACGTCCAACACTCTCTACTCCCCAGTAAGGAGCCTCTTCACCGAGCACTTCCATGGCAACCTCACCGAGTTCCACATGCATTGTCGTCCAAAACAACTTTTGAAGGGAAGATTCTGGCCCAAGTTTTCCTTCATTTAAAAGTTGGCTAATTGTTTTTAAACCGTGAAAACGCAATATTTTTATTTCGTTAAAAACTTCAACCATTTTCTGCCTGTAATATGGATTATCGATTGCTAAAGTGCCATCTGCCAGGCGTTTTTCACTAGCAAGCTTTACCAATTCATTGAATTCATTTTGGAAACGGACTTGTCTGCCAAGTGCGAGAGTGCCGCGCTCAAATCCAAGTGTGCCCATTGCAACTTTCCAACCGTTGTTCACGCCTCCAACAACATTTTCCTTTGGAATTCTCACATTATCAAAAAAGACTTCGTTGAAGTCTCTATTTTCATTTAATTGTACGAGCGGACGGACGGATACACCCGGGCTGTCCATCGGCACAAGAAAGAATGAGATTCCCTTATGTTTTGGCGCCTCCTGATCGGTACGGGCCAATACGAAACACCAATCAGAATGATGGGCGTAGCTTGTCCACACTTTCTGTCCATTGATAACCCACTCATCGCCATCCAGTTCAGCCCTTGTCTGCAGCGCCGCCAGGTCGGAACCTGCATTTGGTTCTGAAAAACCTTGGCACCACACTTCGTCGCCGCGCAGAAGCGGAGGCAGAAATCGTTTCTTTTGCTCTTCTGAACCAAATTGAAGCAACGTTGGGCCTAGGAGCAATTTTCCTAGCACATTCACTCCAGAGGGCGCATTTAATTTTCCAGCTTCTTCATCGAAAATAATTTCTTCCACATGGGTTAATCCTTGGCCGCCGTATTCCTTCGGCCATGAAATTCCTGCATAGCCGCCTTCATACAGCTTCCGGTCCCATTCCCGTTTAAATTTGCCCATTTCTTCTTCTGTTCTCGGCATTTCAAATTCTGGGGTTCCCCAACCTTTTGGAATATTTTCAAGCAGCCATTCCCGTGCACGCGCCCGGTACGCTTCCTGTTCTGGTGTAAAAGATAAATCCACTGCACTTCACCTCATTTTTTAATATTTCAAACTACTATACAACACCGCATTCAATATTGATGATGATGTAGCGAATGGTTTCCTATTTTGGCCAAACTCTAAATGTTCCTGTTGCCTTTGCGACAAGGTCACCGTCTTCATCGCGGACGGCGCATTCCAACACGGCAAGGCTTCTGCCCATTTGTATTAATTCGGTTTCAGCAATTAGTTTTTCCCCTGTTCCACCTTTTAAATAATGAATATTCAAATCAACTGTCACTTGTCGCGTCAATTCGCCGGGATAGCATATGTAGAGTGTTCTCCCCATGGCATTATCAATAAATGTCGCTGTGACCCCACCGTGAATGATGCCAATACCGTTGTACATTTCCCAACGAATAGGAAGAATCGAGATCGTGGATCTCTCACTTTTTTTCTCTAAACTCATATTGAAGAAGCCTCTAATGACTTTTCCTTCTGGCCCGCTTTTTCCTGAAAACCCTTTATCAAGAATAGCCATATAATGATAAAGGCTTTCTAATTGTTCTGGTGAAAACCGATCGATCATCTCCTTCAAATGGTTTCTATCTTCGTATGTCCCCATCACTATTCCCATATTTTTCTTCCCTTCTATCTTAAATCAAACCAAACAACGATGCTTAACTGTTTTTTTGCTATAATTATTTAGCTGTTTCTGCTAAAAAACTAACGAGGCAGGCCTTTTTATAAACTTGGTTATAGTATACAAAATTATCTAAAAACTTTCAAAAAGTTTTTTAGAAATATTTATTTTGAAAGCTCAAAATAAAATCCCTCCGGTTTAAAGGAGGGTTGGAGTTATTGCGAAGGCTTCAAAACCAACTTGCCCCAAGTTTTGCGGCTGCCAAGCATATTCAATGCTTCCGGCAACTTCTCGAAAGCAAATTCGCGGTAAATAAGCGGTTTTATCTTCCCTTCCTCATAGAGCTCGATAAGCTTTTTGTGATTCTCTTTCACGCCTTCTGGATACAGCTTTCTGAATAGCCCCCAATGCACACCGACAATCGAATAGTTTTTCACAAGCGCATGGTTTGCCGGGGCTTCCGGAATTCGTCCGCCTGCAAATCCAATGACGAGAAGCCTTCCGTCAAATGCAATACATTTTCGCGACTTGTCGAACGTATCGCCGCCGACCGGATCGTAAATGACATCGGCACCCCGTCCATTTGTTTCTTTTTTGACAATATCTATAAAGTCTTCTTTCAAGTAATCAATTACAACATCAGCGCCGAGCTCACGGCAGACGTTTGTTTTTTCTGGCCCTCCGGCAGTTGCGATCACCTTTGCACCTGCTGCCTTGCCAAGTTGTATTGCTGACGAGCCAACGCCGCCCGCTCCCGCATGAACTAGCAGAACTTCGCCTTCCTTCAATTGGGCGCGATAATGCAATGCGTAATATGTAGTATGGTACGTGACGAACATAGCAGCCGCTTCATTCCAAGTCATCGAATCTGAAATTTCATAGACGGTGTCTTCATCTACAGCCACGTATTCGGCAAAACCTCCGTTCGGAAGTTTTGGTTGTGTAATGACACGCTGTCCTACTTTGAGGTTGCTTCCTTCTGGAGTCTCTACGATTGTTCCTGAAATTTCAGCCCCTGGCGTAAATGGAAGGGCCGGCTTTTCCTGATATTTCCCCTGACACAGCAAAATATCAAAGAAGTTAAGCGCAGAAGCTTCCACTTTGATAAGCACTTGCCCTTTTGAAATGGCCGGCTTTTCAACCTCAACAATTTGAAGCGCTTCCTCGGGATCTGCCAATTGTGTGACTTGCCATGCTCTCATTGTTAACTACCCCCTTAGTATTCTCCCTTTTACTCTATCAATATTTGAAAAAATAGTAAATGAAAATTTCAGAATAAAACAAGACTTCCGTCATCTATGGATTGCTGACGGAACGGACTTTATTTAAACGATTGAATGGCTGCATCCGCTAATGACGCAATGACCATATCATCCATTGGAGGATTATGCAGCCCCGCGCGGACATCTCTGTAATAGCGCTGCATCGGGCTTGATTGTGACAAACTTCTTGCTCCGACAATGCGCATCGCTTGATCAACAATATCTACGGCACTATTCGTTGCGATATATTTTGCCACTTGCAGCTGCGGCGCCATCCGGTCGCGCTTCTCTGGATCTTCATCCCATTTTTGTGCGGCTGCATAGAGCAATTGGCGTGCTTGGCTTAATTTCAGCTCAATTTCGCCGATTTGCCGTTTGACATTCGGTATCTCACTGATTGTTCCCGTAATGCTGTTCGGACTGTAACTCGTCGCAAACCGGAGAGCTTCATTTCTTGCAGCTAGCGCAATGCCAAGATAGCAAGCCGGGATGTGAAGGAGCCAGCCGCTTGCCTTCACTTTCCGTTTATTGCGATTTTCTTCAACAAGATAGTCTTCAGGAACTGCAGCATCGTTTAAAATTAAATCATGGCTTCCGCTCCCTCTCATGGCAACGGAATCCCAAGTTTCTACAATCATTACCCCGTCAGTATCCCTCGGAATCAGAAATTCACCAACTTCATCACTTCCATCAACTGTTGCTGCTACAAGGAAGTAATTTAAGACTGGTGACATTGTTGTAAATGTTTTTCTCCCAGTAATTAGCCAAGCTCCGTCTTTCTTAACAGCGGTAGTCTCCGGTTTGCCGCCTCTTGTCGGACTTCCCGTTTTCGGCTCTGTTGCGGCGCGGTTCAAAAGAGCACCTGTTTTTACTACATTTCTGCAAACTTCAGCGAAAACTTCCTCTTTCCATGGCCTGCGTTCATTCAAGTCCATCATTACTCCAAGGGACCACCCTAGCCCAAGTGCTGTCGAACCATCAGCTTGTGCAAGCTTCTCTTGAAACAGAACGAGGTCATAAAGTGAAATGTCCCCACCGCCATATTCTTTAGGAACCGTTAGGCCCGGATATCCAATCTTTTTTAAATCATTAATATTTTCAAAAGGAAATGAGCCTTCTTTGTCTACTTCTGCCCCACGCTCTTTAAATGTGTTTTCAAGTTGGTCTAACTTTTCGTAGATTTGTTTTTGTTTTTCCGTTTTTATAAAAATTTCTTCGAGTACCGGCATTGTTCCACATCCTTGTTAAAAGTTAAAATTGTCCGGGTCAGCTCCAAGCCGCTTATTTTTATTCATCGCATCAATTTCCGCGATGTCTTGCTCGGTTAATTCAAAATCAAAAATATTAGCGTTTTCTTTCATCCGATGATCGGTTACCGACTTCGGAATTGTCACAATTTGAAGCTGTATATTCCACCGCAAAATAATTTGTGCGACTGTTTTATTATATTTTTCTGCAAGCCCAGCCAGTGTCGGGTGATCAAAGTTTTCACCTCTCATCAACGGCCTCCATGCCTCGACTTGAATGTTTTGCTTTTTACAATAATGAAGAAGTTCTTTTTGAGTGAGCATTGGATGGAGCTCAACTTGGTTAACCATTGGCTTAATGCTGCAATCAGCCATTAGATCTTCAAGATGATGGATTTGAAAGTTACTAACGCCGATTGCCCGTACCATACCATCCTTGTAAAGCTTTTCAAGCGCTTTCCATGTCTCTTTATATTTCCCTTTTACAGGCCAATGAATCAAATACAAGTCAATATAGTCAAAGCCAAGGTTTTTCCTGCTTTGTTCAAATGCGGCTAATGTAGATTCATAGCCTTGCGCATCGTTCCATACTTTTGTCGTGACAAATATCTTTTCTCTCGGGATGCCTGATTCGGAGACAGCTCTTCCGACTCCTTGCTCATTTCCGTAAAAAGCAGCCGTATCAATGCTTCGGTACCCGTATGAAAGAGCTGTTTTCACCGCATTTTCCACTTCCTCGCCCTCGTTTACCTGATAGACGCCCAAACCAAGATAAGGCATTTTTACCCCGTTATGTAGTGTCGCAACATCCTTTATATTCACTTCCCAAACCTCCTCGCTTTTTCACTACTAACATCGTAATATAGTTCGGTTTGCAACGCAAAGCAGAAGACATTCACTCTCTCACGCGAATGCCTTCTCCCTTTATTAAAGAAAGTCTAAATTTCCTCATTCGAAAATTTAGACCAATCTGGCTTCTTATTCGTATTCCCCAAGAATTTCAACAGCTTTTTCCGTTATTGACGTATCAATTGCGTCTTCGAAATTCAATTCGCCTTTTATCGCACCGTTTTGTTTGTATACGTTGTATTGATTTTTAATATCTTCGATAAACATTCTTCCATTTGGATCAAGACCTGTCACATTGACCTTTTTCCATACTTCTTTATCTTTCAATGACGTATGTTTCGTCATAATGTCAATGATCTCATCGAGATCGCCTTTTCCCTTTACGAAAGCATCGTTGTAATCTCGCACACCTTTCAAATATGCGGCCATAAAGCGAAGTGCCACTTCCTCTTCGTCCTCTAAAAACTTCGGAGATGAAAGCACCATCGCAATTTGTGCTTCCGGAGCGTAGTCTGTTGCATCACCGAACTTGACATGAACGTTTTGCGAGATTCCCTGTGTCAACAACGGCTCAATTTGAAGCGCGGCATCTATCGAACCGTTTCCGATTGCCGCGAGCATGTTTCCAAAGTCAGCCATAAGGACAAATTCAACATCATCTCTTGTCAACCCGCCATGTGCAAGCATTTGTTCAAAGATATAATCGTCTACTCCATTCTTTGTTGAGACGGCGATTTTTTTTCCTTTAAAATCTTCGTAGCCCTTCATTTCATCTTCCAAATCCTTTGCAATGACGAATGAAAAATAAGACTTGCCCGGATTGTTATGGCCTTTGTCCGCGATCATTCTTACATCGATGCCCTGCGCAATGGAGTTAAAAAATGCCGCGGTCGATACTCCGCCTGCCACATCAACTTTTCCAGCCGCAACTGCCGGCAGCATATCATCCGAGTTCGCAAATGTCGCAAATTCAACTTCTATGTTGTAATCAGCAAAATATCCTTTTTCCTTCGCGATATAGAAACCGGCCCCTGATGCAGCGCCGTCTTCAGCAATGACGACTTTTGTTTTTTTCTCAAGCGGCTCCAAATCCCCTGCTTTACTTGCCGGCTGCTTCTCCTTTTGCTCGGGTTCCTCCGCAGCCGGTGCGCCCCCACTGTTCGAACAACCAGCAATAACGGCCAGTAAGAAAAACATGAAAAGAGCGAAACACTTGCTCATTTTCCCTTTCATTTACCAAAACACCCTTTCCCGCTTAAATTAAGCCCTTGCCTTTTGGA
The DNA here is from genome assembly GCF_003097615.1 of Pueribacillus theae. Taxonomy (NCBI): domain Bacteria; kingdom Bacillati; phylum Bacillota; class Bacilli; order Caryophanales; family Bacillaceae; genus Pueribacillus; species Pueribacillus theae. Next base: position 51,110 of record NZ_QCZG01000021.1, on the reverse strand, counting down.
CTTCTGTCTGCAAATGCTGCCAAATTTCAACGAACTGTTCCGCTACATCGGGGTTAGATCGAATTTCTTCGACACTCCTTGGCCGAGGGAACGTGATTTGTTTATCGGCAACGATTTTTCCAGGCTGTGAACTCATTAAAAGAATACGATCGCTAAGTAAAAGTGCTTCATCGATACTATGTGTAATAAACAAGACTGTTTTTTTCGTCTCCGTCCAAATGTTTAGCAGCTCCTCTTGCAAAAGATATTTATTCTGTTCATCCAACGCTGCAAACGGCTCATCCATCAGCAAAATTTCCGGATCGTTGGCGAATGCTCTCGCGATGCTGACCCTTTGCTTCATTCCGCCCGACAACTCTTTCGGATACCGTTTTGAAAAATCCCTTAGCCCTACCTTTTCTATAAAATATTCCGTGCGTTCCGCGACATACGATTTTGGCAAATGGCGCATCGTAAGCCCAAATGCAACATTTTCCTCGACCGTTAACCAAGGAATAACCCCTTTTTCTTGAAAAACCATTGATTGCAAAGGCCTCTCCTTATCAGACTGAACAATGGTATACTCGCCTGAGCTTGGTTTTTCAAGTCCAGCTAAAATTTTCAAAAGCGTTGTTTTTCCGCAGCCTGATGGGCCGATAAGGCAAACAAACTCACCGTCTTTAACGTCAGCCGTAATATTTTTTATAGCTGTGATACTGTTTCCTTTTTTATAAAAAACTTTCGTTAAATCATCCATGACGATTTTCGTTTCATGTTCCATCCTTTTCCTCCTTCCATCATTTCCAAGGCAGAAGCTTTGTCTGCAGCCATCTGAGCAATAGTGAGAAAAAGTAGCCGAAGAACGAAATGAGGATGAGGCCGACATACATTTCTGTTAAGGAAAAGGCTTTGTACGATGTCCAAATTAAATAACCAATCCCTTGATGGGCGCCCATCATTTCGGCGGCAACAATCGTCAGAAGCGCAATGGCCTGCCCCATTTGGATACCTTCAAGCATAACTGGAAGAGACCCTGGGAGTGCAATTTTGAAAAAAAAGTCTTTCGGATTTGCCCCGTAGTTTTTGGCGACATCAATATAGATCCGGTCAATATTCATTACGCCTGCCGCTGTATTAATGACAACTGGAAAAAACACACTCCCGGCAATCGTGACGAGTTTCGATGTCTCGCCAATTCCAAAAATAATAATGATGATCGGAAGCAAGGCAATGGTAGGAATTGGCATAAGCGCCATGACTAACGGTTGAAAAAAATGCTTAAACGGCGAATACATTCCCATCAACAGGCCTAAAACGATGCCCGGGACAACGCCAAGCAGGAACCCCCCAAAAATCCGAACCAAACTAATCCCTAAATGATCAAAGAGTGTACCATTTAATATCATGTCAAAAAATGTTCCGATGATTGCTGTCGGCGGTGGAAAAAAGCGGGAATCGATAAGCTCTGTACGAGATAAAAATTCCCATAAAAGCAGAATAAATATTGGGGATGCAATCGTAAGTACTTGTTTCAGCCTTTGCTTCAGCCGCTGCTTTTGCCATTCTTCCTGTTCGACTTCCTCAGGGCTTTTGTCAAATTGCGTTGTTTTCGCTTCTTCCATATGCTTTGCACCACCTTTTGTAATGCATCTTATTCAAAGACGCCTAGATGGGTGAAAAACAGAAGTCAGATTTCAGATGCAGGCAGCGGGATCAAAAAAAGACTCTCGAAACCGAGAAGAATTGCAAGAAATGACCATACGACAACATCGATAACGCCATTCAACATTCGTACGGATTGGTCTATTGAAATGGCTGATGCGATATTTCCGGCAATATCATGAAAAAACGTTAATTGCGGGATTTGTTTCAAAGATAGGCTACAATTGTTACAATATAGGTAAAATCTAATGAACAGATAAGGAGTTTTTCGTATGAGTATTGATGGAAGCCAGCTTGAAAAGTATGCTGAACTCGCGGTAAAAACAGGCGTGAACATCCAAAAAGGGCAGCTTCTCGTGATCAACGCCCCAATTATCGCAAAAGACCTTGTCCTAAAGGTAACAAAAGCCGCTTTTGCAGCAGGTGCCGGCAATGTGCATGTGGAGTGGAACGACGACGACTTTTCGAAAGTCAAATATGATCATGCACCTGACGAAGCGTTCAAAGAATATCCGCTCTGGAAAGCAAAAGGCTACGAAGAAATGGTCGAAAATGGTGCAGCGATCATGTCAATCCTTGCACCAAACCCCGAGCTTTTGAAAGACGTTGATCCAGAACGCGTTGCCACGGCACAGCGTACAGCCGGCGAAGCAATGGAGAAATTCAGGCAATATATCCAGTCTGATAAAGTAAGCTGGACGATCGTTGCCTATCCGACGAAGGAATGGGCGGAAAAAGTTTTTCCAAATGTGGGCGAAGCAGAACAAGTTGAAAAACTATGGGAAGCGATTATGAAAGCAACAAGAGTTGACACCGAAGACCCTGTTGAGGCATGGCGAGACCACCAGGCAAACCTTCAACAAAAAGTTGAATTTTTAAACGGGAAAAAGTATAAAAAACTGCACTATAAAGCTCCGGGAACAGCGCTTACGATTGAATTGCCTGAAAAACACATTTGGGTTGGCGGAGGCGGAAAAAGTGAAAAAGGGATTCCCTTTGTCCCCAATATGCCGACAGAAGAAGTATTCACCACCCCGAAAAAAGATGGCGTGAACGGTACCGTCACAAGCACGAAACCATTAAACTATGGCGGTACGATTATCGATGGCTTTTCCTTTACATTTGAAAATGGGAAAATTGTTGATTTTTCCGCAAAGAAAGGCTATGAAACGTTAAAACGATTAATTGAAACAGATGAAGGTTCGCGCTATTTAGGAGAAGTCGCGCTTGTGCCCCATGATTCGCCGATTTCAAAAACAAATCTTATTTTTTACAATACACTATTTGACGAAAATGCTTCTTCGCATGTTGCGATTGGAAGTGCTTATGCGTTTTGCCTGGAAGGCGGCAAAACAATGTCGAAAAAAGAACTGAGTGAACATGGAGCAAATTCAAGCATCGTACACGTTGATTTCATGATCGGTTCTGATCAGCTTGATATTGACGGCGAGAAAGCCGACGGAACGAGAGAACCAATTTTTAGGCAAGGGAATTGGGCGGTTCAATAGCTCCCGAAGCTCCCAAGTTAATCGAAAGGCGTTTTTGCGTTAAAATAAAGATAGCAATTAGAGAGGGGGAGAAAACATGCAACCAATTGAACCACGTGAAGTGCAAAAAGCGGTAGAGCAGCTTTGCGGCAAAGAATTATACATCCATCTTGAAACAACGAACGGCGCCTATGCTTCCCACTACGACACTACGTTTTTGAATGCAGGAGGCTTTATCCGCAATGCGAAAATTCAATATACAAGAGGAAAAATCACTGGAAATGGACCGTATCGCGTTGGTTTAAAAATGGAAAACGGCTGGGTGTATGCTGAGGGGCTAACGGATTGGGAAATTGATGGCAAAGGCCGTCTCTTACTCGCCGGACACAACAGTGACGGCAAGCTTGCTGTCGCCTTGGAGCTCAGCGAAGAACCATTCTAGCAAATCCGCATAGTTTATGATCAATCAATATCCCTTTTTAAGAAAAAACGCTGGCGTGTCTTTGTCAGAGGTCAGAAGCCAGATTGGTTTAAATTTGCGAAGGATCAAGTTTATACTTTCTTAGGAGATCTAAGGTCAGAGGAATTCATACATTACAGGACAAGAAGGGAGAGAGAAACAAATGGAAAAAGAAAAACACGTTCTCGTTATTTTTCCTCATCCTGATGATGAAGCATTTGGGGTGTCGGGAACGATTTTGACGCATACAAAAAACGGAACGCCTGTTACATATATTTGCTGTACACTCGGTGAAATGGGGCGAAACATGGGCAGTCCGCCATTTGCGAATCGGGAAACACTTCCGGCAATCAGAAAAAAAGAACTTGAACATGCTTGCAAAGTGATGGGCATTAAAGATTTGCGCTTGTTTGGCCTTCGGGATAAAACGGTTGAATTCGAAGACATCGATGAACTTGCCGACCGATTCAACTCGGCCATTGATGAACTTCAGCCATCATTAATTATTACATTTTATCCGGGCTACAGTGTCCATCCCGATCACGATGCATGCGGTGCCGCGGTCATACATGCGGTCGGCCGGATGCCGAAGGAGAAGCGCCCTGTTGTCCACTGTGTCGCTTTCTCTAACGGCTGTGAAAAAGAAATCGGCGAGCCGGATATTTTGCGCGATGTGAGTGCAGTCGCTGAGGAGAAAATTTTAGCCATTCAATCCCACCGCTCACAATTTGGCGCCTTTATGCAAGGCAGAGCGTTGAAGCGCGGAATGGAAGATGAGCAAGTAATGAAGCGCATTCGGACAGAGCGTTTTTGGACATACAGGTGGCCAGACTAAGCAGATTGTTTAGTGGCGGGAGGGCGTTAACGTGAAGGAATGGCGTGAAATGGCTAACAAAATGAAAAAATGGATGCGTAAAGCCGGCGAAGTACAAATCAAACGGTTACATGAGCCGAAAAAAATTACGACGAAATCTTCGGAAATCGATCCTGTGACTGAGGTTGATATTTGGACTGAAAATTTCCTGATCCATAAAATCCAAAAAGCCTATCCGACACATCGCCTTTTAACCGAAGAAAGCGGAAATTACGATGGCAACGCCGAATATGAATGGGTGATCGATCCAATTGACGGAACCGTCAACTATGCACACGGATTTCCGCTCTTTTGCATCTCTGTTGCAGTGAAACATAAAAATGAGACGGTCGTCGGACTCGTTTACGTTCCGATGCTGGATGAATTTTATGAAGCCATAAAAGGAAGCGGTGCATTTCTTAACGGGAAGCGCATTTCCGTTTCATCAATCGATAAACTAAAGAAAGCGGTCATTTCCACCGGCTTTCCTTATGATCGGGCAACAGACCCTCTTAACAACGTCGATTACTTTAACGGCGTCATTTTAAATATTGCAGGGATCCGCCGTACAGGCAGCGCGGCCATCGACCTTTGCCAAGTAGCCGCCGGGCGATTTGACGGCTATTGGGAATTTAAGTTGAACGCATGGGATATTGAAGCAGGACTTTTAATCGTTGAAGAAGCAGGCGGCGAAACAAAACGGATCAAGCAGAAAAAAGGCAACTTTGTCCTTGCTGGAAATAAAATGATTTTTCCGCAGCTTGAAGCACTTCTAAACAAAGTGAAACCAATCACGTAATGGAGGCTATCCCCTATAAGAAAAAAGGCAATAAGGAGAGAACATTCTCACTTATTGCCTTTTTCTTTTGCAATCTGTTTGATCTCATCGTCGATTTCTTTTCTTATTTGCCCTGTGATTGTAAAGTCCATTGCATGTATATAGTACCCTTCCAACGTATCACGAAGTGCTTTCGCATGCGCCAACGCGCCTAAGCCTTCTTTCATTTTTGCGGCAAATTGTTCCTCTGCTATTTGAATCTTAAAGCTGTCTTTTTCACTCACATCGGAAACAAGAACTTCCGATTCCAAGTCAATCACTTTATCGTTTTTTCGTTCCGGGGCATACTCATGCGGCGGCGTGCTGTCAAAAATTGCAAGGTCTAATTCCTTTACAACGAGAAGATCAACACGTTCAGGCTCGAATTCACAGTGGTAGATTTCCGTGTCAAAGCCTCGGTTCTCGGCAGCAGAAGCAAGTGATTTTAGCAGCGTTGATTTTCCAACGCCTGGCCGCCCTTTTAAAAGATAGCGGTTTCCCACATCACTCGTTAGTTCACTGATAAAATCTACCGTCCCTGTCGGCGTATTCGCTCCGTGGAAACGATGCTTGATGTGAGGTTTTGCCGACTCCTTTTTTTCTTTAAAAAAAGTCGCTATGAGTTCATTCACTAACACTTCCATCTTCTTTCGATCGATATAAGGGCTCAACCGCTTTTTTCTCTCGTTATGAAAAATAAGTGCATCGCCAAATGCTTCATAAGCGGACTTGAATGCCGCACTCACTTGCTCTGTATGATCTATAATATCCTCTTTGTTTTTTCTTAACTTTTCTGCATCCCATGCAACCCCCAAATTTACATAGTCGTCAATCACACCAGGGAACCGTGGTTCGATGACATGCGGATTTGTTCCGTCCACGATGCCGGTTTTTAACTTTTGTATAATGACACCGTCAACCGACTCTTTATCAGAAGAGCAGTACATATATTCAATGTCATAGCCCCGATTCACCCATTCTTTTCCAATGGTTTTAATTAAAAAAGATTTGCCCGTTCCCGGCCCTCCTTTTAGAATGAAAAGGCGTTTAAGATCATTCAAGTTGGAGGAAAATAAACTGTAAAAACCAACCGATGTATTTCCGCCGGCAAAATAATTCGTTATTTTTCCTTTCACCCAAAACACATCCTTTGTGTGCGAAATCGATTTTCCTTCTACAACTTACTTTATGCGTAAAAAAATGATGGGTGAACACCCATTAAAAAAATGTTCAGAGGCCCGAAGCCGGATTCAGGACTGGAGGATCTTTATGGTTCAAGGAATCATTCATGCTATGATTGCAGCAATTTTTTTGATAAGCCCTACTTTCCCTAATACGAACGGGCAAAACGATGAGATAGAAACGTTTAAACCTGTTTCTAGCGAAGAGACGGACCAAACTTACTTCGTCGATATGATGCAAATGCATTCACTTAAACATTTAAAAGGATTTGAGGACAGCGAAATCTTTAGGGGAATTGAAAATGGTGCAGGCTATTGGATTGAAGTCCCTAAAAAATGGAACGGCAAGCTTGTCTTATACGCCCATGGCTACCGGGGAACAAGTTCAAAGCTTACAATCACTGAGCCGCCATTTCGAAAAGAGCTCCTTCAGGAAGGATATGCCTGGGCCGCTTCCAGCTACAGTACAAACAGGTATGATGTAGAAACAGGTATAAAAGATACTCATGCGTTGAATAGATTATTCCGTAACCATGTAGGGATACCTAGACGCACTTACATCATGGGCCATTCGATGGGTGGACATATTGCAGGCGTTTATGCAGAGCAATATGTGAATGTAGATGGAGCGGTTCCAATGTGCGGCGTGATGGGCGATATTGAGCTTTTTAATTTCTTTACAGCACACGGGCTCGCTGCCCAAGCCCTTGCCGGAATCAGAAAAGAAAACCAACAATTTCCTGCAGATGGTGAATATGATAAGGTAGTCTTGCCTAAACTGCGGGAAAAGTTGGGAAACGGTGTAACGAAAGAGCCATATACAGGCGCCACCGTGTTTAAAGAACTCACAACAGCAGGTGCGAAATTAAGCGTCGTTACTGAAAACCTATCAGGTGGAAAACGCCCATTATTCGATCTTGCCTATCGCCATCGATTCAACGATTTGTTGCTTCAACAGTTTCCTAAAAACCCGTACTTCGAGGTAGCGCCAGGCAATATCATTGATACAACAAATATGATTTATCAACTAGATTACAATCCAGAAATGTCCAAAGAGGAGCAAACGTTTAACGACAGTGTACTTCGCGTGTCCCATAACCCCCTGGCCAAAAATCGCAGCGGGTTCTCAAAAATTCCAAAAGTCACTGGGAATTTACGGGTTCCGACTGTAACTCTTCATACACTCGGCGACTTGTACGTCCCATTCTCTATGGAACAAATTTACAAAAAGAGAGCAATCAAACACGGAAAATCCAACTTGTTAGTCTCAAGAGCGATTCGGGGAGTCGGCCATTGCAAATTTACGTCTCAAGAAGAAATTCAAGCGTTACTGGACCTTGATAAATGGGTTGAGGAAGGGAAAGTGCCTGAAGGGGATGAGATTTTAGATCCCGACGTTGTGGCCGATAAACGCTATGGGTTGAAATTCACGTCAAAACTGCGTGATTACGATCCATTGAAATGAAATAAGAGCAACCGTCCCTTTCGATTCGGTTGCTCATTGATGTTACAGCAATTCTTTTCTTAATTGTTCAGCCGATTTGATGGATACGTATCCGGGCGGTACATCGTAAACCGTTTTTGCGCCTGCTTGCCCTTCTTTGCTCATGCGGTATGCGGCTCTCGCATAAGCAACGAGGACGCTCGCCGTAAATTCCGGGTTGCTTTCAAGCGCAAGTGAGAATTCAATATTTTGCTTATTCCCATCACCCGTTTTGCCGCTATGGATCACCACACCTCCATGAGGCATGTTTGAGTGGTTTTTCTTTAACTCCTCTTCAGTGATAAATGTTACTTTTGTTTCGTAATCTGCGAAATAGTTAGGCATTGTTTTAATATCTCTCTCGATTTTTTCCTTATCTGCCCCTTCTTCCGCGACGACATAGCAATCACGGAAGTGCTTTTCCGCTGTTGATAATTCAGGATTTTCTCCATTTCTTACCCGTTCCATCGCTTCCTCAATTGGAATGGTGTATTGTACACCAGCCTTCACGCCTTCGACTCTTCTGACAGCGTCAGAGTGCCCTTGGCTTAGGCCCTTTCCCCAAAATGTATACGTTTTGCCTTCAGGAAGGACGGCTTCCATAAACATGCGATTAAGAGAAAACAAACCTGGATCCCATCCTACAGAAATAATGCTCGTTTTTCCGCTCGCTTTCGCCGATTCGTTCACCGCCTCGAAATATTCCGGAATTTTTGCATGCGTATCATAACTGTCAATCGTGTTGAAGAGTTTTGCGATGCTTGGCCCTTGTTCGGGTAAATCGGTTGCTGAACCGCCACAAAGAATCATCACATCGATCTTATTTTTATAATGCTCGATATTCGAGATGTGTTCAGCTTTCACATCGTTTACAATCGTTAATGTACCAGGATCCCTTCTTGTAAAGACAGCTACTGCCTTCATATCGGGATTTTGGCTTATCGCAGACAAAACCCCTTTTCCCAAGTTACCGTAACCGACAATGCCAACATTGATTCTATCTTCCAAATGAGTCCCTCCTATATTTTATTTAATAAAAATTTCGTCGAAGATTTGCACTTTACATGTTAACTTTTTTTGGTTTTCTTCGCAATGAAATTCTTAATCATAGGTAGGCAAACTATGTTATAATATTCAGGTGCGGCGAGTAGAAAGGAAGTTTCATCATGACGAATCATAGAAAAGATCCAATATGGACGAAGAACTTTATTGGGATTACGATCACCAATTTTTTTATTTTTTTAATCTTTTACGCACTCTTGACGACATTGCCAATTTACGTCGTTGACAATCTACAAAGATCGGGCTCAGATGCAGGACTTGTTGTCACTGTTTTTTTATTGTCTGCAATACTTATACGCCCTTTGTCAGGAAAGATATTAGACGTTTTCGGAAAGAAAAAAGTATTGATTATTTGTTTGATTTTCTTTCTCCTATCGACCGTTCTTTATATATGGCTTACAGAGTTTTACTTGCTTCTTGCCCTTCGCTTCTTTCATGGGCTTTGGTTCAGCATCGCAACAACCGCGACGGGATCGATCGCAGCCGATCTTGTGCCCATATCAAGGAAAGGTGAAGGCTTAGGTTACTTTGTGATGTCGAATAACATCGCTGTCGTAGCCGGGCCTTTTATCGCGTTAACGCTCTTGCAATCTTCAACATTTACAGTTTTATTTATTGTGTTTACCGTACTTATGATTGGAGGCGTCCTTTTTTCAAGTTCCATTCAGGTTTCCTCTGTTCATCATCAAGCAAGCAAAAGTATGAAAATGTCCTTTGATGACTTATTTGAACGAAAGGCATTTCCTATTGCATCTGTCGGTTTTTTAGTTGCATTTAGTTATTCTACCGTCCTCTCATTTATTTCAGTGTATGCACAACAAAAAGGGTTAATGGCAGCCGCCAGCTATTTCTTTGTCGTTTTTGCTGTTGTGATGCTGCTCTCAAGACCATTTGTTGGCCGTCTGTTTGACGCAAAAGGGCCGAACATTGTCGTCTTTCCTTCGCTGATTCTTTTTACGGCTGGATTAATCGCGTTAAGTTTGGCTAATTCTGCGTTTCTTTTGCTTTTTGCCGGTGCGTTGCTTGGCTTAGGCTACGGAACGCTCGTCCCTTGTTTTCAAACGATGGCGATCCAATCCGCCCGTACCGATCGCAGTGCCCATGCTACGTCAACGTTCTTTACATTCTTTGATAGCGGCATTGCTGCGGGTTCCTTTTTATTGGGAATCGTCGCAACTCATTTTGGCTATGAGAAGCTTTACTTCTCCGCATCAATCATTGCACTCATCGCTTTACTTTTTTATCGAAAAGTAAGTTCTTCCGCAAAACAACAGGTACACATCGCACCCAAACCAACACAAATCAAAGAATAAATTGTATCAAAAAGCCTCCCGGTATGGGAGACTTTTTTATGCGCTCATGATTCGATCCAGTATATTTTTTTCCAGTAATGTCAGCTTTGTATCTGAGAATGCTCGCGGACGCTTCGCTGTATTTTGTACATCAAGCGTGATCTTCCCATCTTCAATCAATATAATTCGATCACCAAGCTTTATCGCTTCTCGAACATCATGCGTGACAAGAAGCGCTGTGAAGCCCTGTTCTAGCCAAAGTTTTTCAATCAGATTCTGCATTTCCATGCGGGTTAATGCGTCCAATGCGCTTAACGGTTCATCCAGCAATAACAAGGTCGGATTATACATCAATGCACGGGCAAGGGCCACACGCTGCTGCTGCCCACCAGATAGATTGGATGGCCACTCATTTTTAAAAGGGAGCAGGCCAACATGATCAAGTGTTTGTTCAGCTTTCTTCTTCCAACCACGTTTTAACCCAAGGCCAACATTGTCTATGACCGTTTTCCATGGAAGAAGCCTTGAATCCTGATACATCATCTTGGCATTCATATCCGATTCTTTTAAAGGGATTCCGTTATACGTAATTTGACCTGTGGTTGGCTCATCCAGTCCAGCTGCCAATCGCAAAAGTGTGCTTTTCCCACTCCCGCTTTTGCCGACAATCGCAATAAATTCTCCTTTTTCAATCGTTAATGACAAGTTTTTCAATACCGTTTGTTCGCCAAAACGTTTTTCAATCTGCTCTAGCCTGATTTGCTCAGTTTTTTCATTTATTGCTGCCTGGGATGACTCGCCCATCCATATCCCTCCAATTCATTAACGAATATAACTTTTATGCCAGCGCAGTGCTCTTCTCTCTCCCCAGCGCGCCAGCATATCCGCCAGTTTTCCAAACAGTGCATAAAGGATAATCGTAATAATAATGACATCCGTTTGCATAAATTCCTGGGCTGTCATAGCCAAATAACCGACACCTCTTTCTGTCGCAATTGTTTCGGCAACGATTAAAGTCAGCCACATGACCCCTAACGCATATCGGATACCGACAAATATGGAGGGTAATGCGCCTGGAAGCAAAATTTCTTTGAATAGCTTCCACCCTTTTAATCCATACATTTTTCCCATTTCAATAAATCCCGCATCGATATTTTTTATGCCGTGGAGCGTATTGATATAAACAGGAAACATGACCCCGATTGCAACGAGGAAGAGTTTGGCTGCTTCGTCAATCCCGAACCATATGATGACAAGAGGAACTAGGGCCAGGTTTGGGATATTGCGCACCATTTGCAATGACGTATCCGTAAAAGAGAATGACAATTTGGATAAGCCATTCGTAATCCCTAAAATGAATCCGATCCCGCCACCAATCAATAAGCCGACAAACGCTCGCAGCAAGCTTCCTTCCATGTGGTAGGCCAATTCCCCTGATATAGCCAGCTCATAAAAACTCTTGATTACCGTGAGCGGAGCTGGAATAAGCCGCGTTGAAATCCACTCATTTGCTGAAACAATTTGCCATCCGGTTAAGAATAATATCGGAAGTAGCCAAGGGATGATTTGTTGTGCGAATCTGTTCTTCACTATTCTGCACCCCTTTATTCATTAATTGGCATGTCTTTTGAAACGTCGACTTTTTCCGGAATCAAGCCGATCTCATAGTAAACATCCGCCTGTTTTTGTTGTGCATCAATCATATCCTGATTGACCCGTTCAACAGCATATTGACGCCGATCTGTAGCACGCTCGATTACTTTTGCATCGATCCCAAGTGCTTTTGAAATTAGCTTTACTACCTCCGGCTTGTTTTTATTCGCCCATTGATCCGACTCGTCGATTGCATTCAAAACGAGATCTACCAATTCAGGATGCTCTTTATTAAAATCTACATTGGCATAGTAAAATGTTCGATTCGGATAGCCATAATCTTTTCCTTCTGTCAGATTGATCGTATCCAAGTCGATTTCCGCACTTGCAAAGAAAGGATCATATGTTGCCAAGGCATCAATTTTCTTTGTTTCAAAAGCTGAACGCAATTGCGCTGCATCTTCCAAAAAGACCCATTCCACATCATCAATGCTCAAACCTGCATCCTTGACCGCAAGAATCGCCAAATAATGATGGTTTCCGCCTTTCAAAGCACCAATCTTTTTCCCTTTTAAATCCTCCACCGATTGGAAACCGGAATCCTTATGAACCAGAACACCTACTCCTTCAGGATTTGGCAAATCTGCACCAACATAAACTAATGGCTTGTTTCCTGCCTGTGCGAAAATTCCAGGCCCATCAGCTGCATGGCCAAAATCAATATTTCCAGTATAAAGAGCTTCCAAAACCTTGCCGCCTTGAACGAATTCTCTCCATTCGACATTGTATCCTTTACCTTCAAGTTTCTCTTCCAATATGCCGCTTTCTTTTAAAATATTGAGCGTATTGCCTTTTTGGTAGCCGATGCTTATCGTTTTCTCATCATCTTTTTTATTATTATCTGAAGCGTTTGATTCGGCTTTCGACCCGCATCCTCCTAGAATAATAGAAAAAGAGAATAATACTGCCATAAATGATACTAAGCTTAATCTGCCTTTCATAATGTTCGCTCCTCTTTGATGATTAATCCAATCTAAATACTTGGATTTATATTTTTAAAAAACAAACTCCCATTTTAGGTTAGTTTACTTTATAAACGCCGCCAAACAATTCAAATGTTTCATTCGTATTTCCAGAAAAATTTGCTTGAAATATGCTTTCACCTTGCCTTTTAAGCACCTCCGATACAACACCTTCTCCATTCGGAGTGCAGAAAACCAAATTTCCACCCGGAAGCTCCAAGGTCTGGCATTTCGCCTGAAGATCCTTGTCAATAAACGCTTTTCCTTCGTTTAGATCCAGCAGATGCGACCATTTTGAAACGGTCTGCTCCAAATCATTCACTGCCAGCGAAAGATGTGAAAAAGTTGCTTTGGATGGATGCGATACAATGGTTTGCCTCTCAATCAAGTCGGTTCTTCTTTCCTCATCGCTTTCATTCCATTGAATAATAAATGGCAATTCTAATGCGCCATTTTCATCACCTGCATACAAAAGCCGCCATTCGATAACACTGCCATCAGGCCTTTGTCGACTTAAAGGAACAGGGCCATTTACGGTCAAGCCTTTCTCCCGGAAACGAGCTGCTACTCCTTCAATATCTGTCGTACGCACCGCAAAACGGACAAAACCTTCTTTGAACTTGTTTTTTACAATGGTTTCTCTCATGCTATGCCGGGGGTGTTTCGTTTGTTTAATTAATTCCCTGTCATAGGTGCCGAGAAATTCGATGTAGCTTAGGTCAAAATAACAAAGTGCATTATACGTTCCGTGATTTTGATGCTTGCCACCTTCAACAGCGTGTATTCCCCTTTTTTCCAATTCCTTTATCACTTTCTTCGGTTTCTCGACAAAGTGAACTAAGTGATCAAATTTAAAACCCATATTTATGCCTCCATTCTTTAAAGGATGTTCAAAAAGTCCGGGAACGATAGGCTGCGAATCTCTTCGTCAGCTTGCTTTTCCGCTCCTCACGTATCCTACAAACATACGCTGCGGTGCTCAAATCTGCGCTTCCTCGACCTTCTTGCCTCTCGTTGTCCTCCTTTTTGTACACGGACTTAAAATAAATAATGTGAAACGATTTTCACAAATGCTTTTTCTATGTTTAATAAAGCTTTCTCATCGATATCAAATTTTGGATGGTGATGCGGATAATGTGTATTCTCGTTTTCATTTTGCGAACCCATTCTAAAATAGGTTCCCGGCTTTTCCTTTAAGTAATAGGCGAAATCTTCCGCTGCCATTGATGGTTCAAAGTCAATGATCGCTTCATCCGTAAAGACATCCGACAAGAGTTTTTGGACAATTTCTGTTTCCTTTTTATGATTAAACAAAGCGGGATATCCGCGAAGGTAATCGATTTTATATGTTGCATGAAATCCGCTTGTGATTCCATTTACAATGGAGTAAATTTCTTCTTCGACCTGATCACGCACCTTCTCATCGAATGTGCGGACAGTACCTTCTATTCTTGCCGTGTCAGGAATAATATTAAACGCATTACCCGCATGAAAAACTCCAATGGTGACTACGGCTGCTTTCAAAGGATCAATTCTTCGGCTGACAATCTTCTGCAAAGAATCGACAATCTCGCTCCCAATAACAAGTGCATCTATCGAGTGATGCGGTCTTCCTCCATGCCCGCCTTTTCCTTCCACGATAATTTCAAATCGATCCACGGCGGCCATTTTGTACCCTGACCCGACAGCTGCTTTACCTAAAGGAATGTCAGAAGCAAGATGTGCACCGAATATGTAATCTACTTCATCAAGAACATTTTCTTCGATCATGGATTTCGCGCCACCCGGTGGTTTTTCCTCGGCATGTTGAAAAATAAAAAGGATTGTTCCTTTTATGTTTTCCCGAAATTTACTCAATGTCTGCGCAGTACCTAATAAAGCAGCGGTATGCCCATCATGTCCGCAAGCATGCATGACATTGGGGTTTTGTGATTTGTATGGAAACGAATTCTCCTCATTAATTGGAAGTGCATCAAAATCCGCTCTTAGCGCAATGGTTTTCCCTCGTTCCTTTCCTTTCAAAATTCCAACGAGGCCATTTCCGCCAATATTTGTTTTCACTTCAAGTCCGAAGCTTGTTAGTTTTTCCGCAATATAAGCTGCGGTTTTTTCTTCCTGAAAAGAAAGCTCTGGATACTGGTGTAAATACCTTCTCCAGTTCTGAACGTCATCAAAGTGTGAGTCAAGCTCTGTAAAAATTGCATCTAAAACATCTTGATGAAGTACGTTTTTCAAACTAACTCCCCCAATTGATTAGTATATTATTCCGATTAGATTTATGTGATTAATTATAACAGTGGTTTTAAAAAGTTCAAGCTTTTTTTAACTCATTCATTTTTATCAAAAAAATTGGTTATGGATTGGCCTAAATTCGCGAAAGAGACAAATTTATACTTTCAAGAAAGAGGGCGCTTTTGGACGCCCCTTATAAAGATCCAAAACAGTTCCAAAAACTAGGCAATCAATGTTATAAAATCAACTGGTACAACTATATGAAAAGAACGGTTGTGGGTAATTGTCCTCTAGTAGCCGTCCCTTGTGTCTGCGAATCACTTGCTGGCTAAAGAGGGCGATTTGGAAACCCTCCTATATTTGGATAAGGAAGTTTGGCCAAAAATCCATAAATCAATCTTTGTCGAGGTTGCCTTTCGTTTAATTGTATAATCTTACCAAATGGACAGTGCCACCTTTGCTTGAAGCTTTACCTTTTTGGCACTTTTTCGGAATAGATTAATCAGAATATTAAAACATTTTTTATGCAATTCTCGTGATAAAAAACATATAAAAAAGATCGCCGATGGAAGCATGGCGATAAGACTAATATAAATGTTGCATCCCTTTTTATTGAACACAATATTTGGTGCATAATATCTGTTAAATGGAAGGGAGGAAAAAAATAATAAAAAAAAGTATTAAAACCGTGGTTAAATAAGATAGATGGATTTTCTTTTTTGTTGTGATACTTGTAGAATATTTATTAATTATCGATAGAACAAGCCAATATATTAAAAATAAAAAATAACAAATGATAAAGTACAAAATCCACCGCCATTCCTGTACCCATTCTGCTAAAGGGCTAGTTATTGCCAAAACGATGAAAATAAAAGTGGAAATGCCAAAAATCAGCAATGAAATAATATGCATTTTACTCCAAATGGGATGCGACATTATTGTTTTTTTTTCATTTTGGAATATTGTTATTAAATAAAAGCAACCTACAACGATTATTATGAAAAGCATTGCCAAAAAAATAGGTTTAAAAATCAAGTATGAATTTGACGACATGGGAACTGCAATATCTTTTTTATACAAATCTGCACAAAACATAGCAATGACTAAAAAGAGTAAGGTAATAATTTGGAAGAATGTCCACTTAGGAAACACGAATTAATCAACTCCAAAATGCCTTGAAAACTTGTAGTAAAAGGTTTTTTATTAAGATCAAATGCTTTTATATCTGCAAGTATTTCTTCACCGCGGTTATTAAAAACGATTCTGCCTTATGTATTGTATTTATCAGCAACCCCTAAATTTTCCTGTCTTTTTATTTATTCCATAATCTTATCAATTATATCAATTTTGTTATTTTTTTACGACAGAAAAAGCAGGCAAAAAAAATAACGATTGGTGGTACCAAGAGACGCAAGTTTGTCTCGATATTGGTTAAATGCCATTGGATACACTAGAAGCCTGCTTATGGTAGTATTTAAAATGGACATATCTACCAAAAATGGAGTGGGAAAATGAAAATACTCAAGAAGTTTATTTTTTTTATTATAACTTTTAACGTAATATTTTTATTAATCTTAAACTTACAGTACATTATTAGATTTAATAATAGGAACTATGATTTCTTTTCATCGTTAATGTATTCGTCTATTCTTTCTATTAGTTTCACTATAATACCTTTAGTTTTTTTTATCTTTAGTTGGTTTATTTCAAATAAATTTCTTATTCAGAAATTACAACTCAGTAACTCTTCTATTTACTGTTATTTTAACCTATGTGTTCATGGAAATAATGACTAATGACTCTTTTTTTTCATTAATGACAATTGTTAGCACTATATTAACTTTATGCCTTTTTTTCTATATATATAGGAAAAATGGTTATGAAAGTAAAAATTCTAACTAGTTTTACGGCAGGAATACACTTTTTTGAGAGTAAGCATACAAAGTTTTTGAATGGAATGGAGGACGCCCACCTCCTGAATAATGGGTAAATAGCTGCTCATCGGGAATGGACTCGACCATTTCATCAATGACACGAGCGGCATGATGTTCAGTGATCAGCTCTTGAAGATTATAAATATAGAAGCTTTGCCGATTGTATGGTTTAAATGTAGGAGTAAGTTTGCCTTTTTTCCTCTTTTACTTCTAAAGAAAGTGTCATTTGTGTGTTATACATATCATTTAGTAATCTTCGGATTGCTCATAAAAAATCGGCCTTTCTGAGTGTTGTTGTGGTAACTTTATTCTACTAAAAAGGGCGATTGTTTGTATGCATTTTTTGATAAAAACAAGGAAAGCTGTCACAGAAAATCATTTTTCAATGACTTTCAGGACAGCCCCCTCTTTTTTAATGCCTAACACTAATCGCACCAACCTCTGTCCTTACTTTTAAAGTCGGGCCATTTTCACCTATGCTTGACTTAATGTTCCCGCCAGAAAGATTGTCAAACCCTGTCAACCCTTTTACTTTGGCCCGGCCGACTTCACTTGCAAGATCAAGTTTTAAATCTGTTGGCACTTCCTTCAACATAACTTTCACTTCACCGACCTCTGATGTTGCATTTAGATTTTCTGTCATTTTTTCCATCGTCACTTCAATCGTGCCCGTTTCCGTACGAACGTCTATTTTCCCTACGGCACTTTTAACTTTTACCATGCCAACGGATGAAGATAATCTCGCGGAATCGCCATTAAATTTTTCAACAACAATTTGCCCAACCTCATTTGCAGCGTTTAACGCTTTCACGTCAATATCGCCGAGATGAATTTCGCCAACATCTGCTTTTATTGCGATTTTTTCAAATGTTTTTTTAGGAACGTGTATATCGAGCGTTGGATAATCTTTGTTATAATCGAAACCAATGTTTAGATATGGGATGTTAAATGTCTCATTTTTACCGATTAAAGCTGTTACATTCAGAGTGCCTGATTCGCTCTTTACGTCAAATTTCTTTTTTGCATGTTTTGCTGTCTTGCCATGAAAATGGACATCAATTTTATCACCTTTACTTTCTTTGATTCTAACCTTTCCAACGTCGACTTTAATATCTAGATTCGTAATGTTATCTGCGTTCATCTGCTTCTCTTCGTCAATTTGCGCTTTTGGACCAACAGAAAAGCTCGTCGTTCCAGTTATGAACATACCTAGGCCGCCTATCACAACGAGCGCGATTCCGATCATCACCAATTTTTTCATATTAATGGACTCCTTTAATCATTTGTACATTAAATTTGATATAATTTAAAATCCACTTGTATAGAAACTTTCCAGCGTAATACATACCGATCCCCAGTAAAATTCCTAATCCACAAAAAGCTACAGCGACAAAGAACCCTAAGATGTTGGGAGAACCTAATAAAAGCGATATGACCCATAACAACGGAGAAAGGGTTAATATGATCGCACTTGCACATAATCCGATATAAGCCCCGAAAATGCCGACGACTGGCCCAAGAACGAAAACGATATTGAAAAAACTAACGCTAAGTGTCGCGATGACCGCGTAGGTAATATTTTTTACAGAGCGATCGGTTTCCGCTTTTGAAATGCGATAGTCGACAAGCAGCTCTTTTGCGATCGTTTTTGGATTTCCCAAATTGCGTGAAATGTCTTCTTCTTTTTCCCCATTTGCCAAAGCGATTTCAAAATGTTCTTCAAAGTCATAGAGCATTTCTTTGCGGTCATGTTCAGGAACCTTCTGTAACTCCAACTCCCGCCCTAAACTTTTCAGAAAATCTTCTTTAGTCATTGCCGATAACCTCCTCGATCAATTCATTCACACTCTTGCTGAATTCGTTCCATTCATTGATTAATTGATTCATATAGGCTCTGCCTTTATTTGTTAATGAGTAGTACTTTCTTGAAGGGCCTTCTGAAGATTCAGCGAGGTACGTCGTGAAATACCCTTCTTTTGTCAAACGGCGAAGCAGCGGGTAAATCGTCCCTTCTGCTACATTGATGCGTTTTGAAATGCTTTGCGCAAGTTCATAGCCGTATTGGTCTTTATTAGAAATAAGAACGAGTACACACAGTTCAAGCACACCTTTTTTAAATTGAACGTTCATTGTTTCCCAACTCCTACTGTTGTTAAACCACTACTAAATAATGTTTAGTACCGACGTAAAAAAATACCTTATCTATAAGATAATATATACTACTGTATATTGCAAGATAGTTTTTTAAGAATAAAGCGCCCAAATTAGGACGCTGTTAAAACACAATTGTTTTATTCCGGTGGACAAGGATGCGGTCTTCCAAATGCCATTTCACCGCGCGAGCCAACACGCTGCGTTCGATCGAACGGCCGATTTTCTTTAAATCTTCGACGTCGTTTCGATGGTTTACACGCTCGATATCTTGCTCAATAATCGGCCCCTCATCAAGGTCATTCGTTACATAATGCGACGTGGCACCTATTAATTTCACACCTCTGTCATAAGCGCGTTCATACGGCTTGGCGCCAACAAAGGCAGGCAAAAACGAATGGTGAATATTAATGATCCGGTTTGGATGGGCCGCAACGAAATTCGGTGTAAGAATTTGCATATATCGGGCGAGTACGATGACATCGATGTCAAATTCTTCAAGCAGCTTCATTTGCTTCGCTTCCGCTTCGGCGCGGATATCTTTATTCGCAGGAACATGGTAATACGGAATGCCAAGCGGTTCGACAATTTGCCGAGCATCTTCATGATTGCTCACTACAAGTGCAATATCTGTCATTAAATCTCCGCTTTGCCATTCCCATAACAGTTCAAGCAGGCAGTGCAATTCTTTTGAAACGAAAATCGCCATTTTCTTCACTTCAAAGACGTATGTAAATTTAAAGTCCATTGAAAAGCGCTTCGCAATTGGCTGGAACTCGGCTTCGATTTCATTGGCTTTTTCCTTTAAGTTTGGGCATTCAAAAACAAAACGGATGAAGAAACGCCCGCCTTCCGGATTTGTCGAATATTGGCTTGATTCGATAATATTGGCGCCTTGCTTATATAAAAATTCAGATACTGCCGCAACGATCCCAGGCTGATCAGGGCAGTCAATCAATAAGCGCCCTCTATTTTGGCTTGCTTTTTTAAATGCTTCGATTCTTTCTTTGATATATGGCGTCATGCTCTATCCCTCTTCTTTAAATCGTTCATGACTATACTATACTGCAAATAACAAAAGATTGAAATGGTGGTGAAAATTTTTATGACGAAAAAAAGGTTTTTTTGTTATAATATATGAAGTTGTTTATTTAAAAAGTCCGAATACTTACATATGTAAAGGAAAATGCTTATGATTATTGGATTAACGATTATTCTTATTTTAGTCTTACTTTTGCCGTTTACTGTCAAACAAGTCGAACATAATTTGGAAGCCTTTTTATTTGTAATGGGAATCGCTGCCGCCTTCATAAGTCATGTTCTCGATAAATCGTTATGGTTTAAAGCACTCGAAGACCCGATTCATATTACGATTGCTGTTTTTGTTGCCGGCCTTTTATTCAAGTGGCTGGAATCCCCATTGGAAAAAGGGTTTCTCGGTATTAGCCGAATCATTCCATTCCGTGTCTTTCTTGCCCTGATTGTCATCGTGTTGGGGCTGATTTCGAGTGTCATCACAGCGATCATTGCTGCGCTTGTGCTCGTGGCAATCGTTTCCGTATTGCCTTTAGATCGGGAATCCGAGCTTCGCCTCGTGATTCTTGCTTGTTTTTCAATTGGACTAGGAGCAGCTTTAACACCAGTCGGTGAACCGTTAGCGACGATCGCAGTCAGCAAATTGGATGCCGATTTCTTTTACTTGCTGCGCTTAATTGGGCCAGATGTTATCTCTGCTGTCGTTCTCTTCGGAATTTTAGCGGCTATTCTTATCAAGCCGAAGGATAATGGTAGTGGATTAAAAAGCGAAAAAGTTGGGGAATCCTACGGAGAAATCATCGTTCGCGCTTTGAAAGTATACCTTTTTGTTATGGGATTAACGCTTCTCGGCGCCGGTTTTGAACCATTTATTGAACGGTATTTACTCGGTTTAAGCCCATATATTTTGTACTGGATCAATATGATTTCAGCTATTCTCGACAATGCAACACTTGCAGCGGCTGAAATTAGCCCGGCGATGGACGAGCCCACGCTGAAAGCCATTTTACTTGGGCTTCTCATAAGCGGCGGAATGCTTATTCCTGGTAATATCCCTAACATTATTGCAGCGGGCAAACTGGACATTAAAAGTAAAGAATGGGCCCGCTTCGGTGTCCCTGTTGGTCTTATCGCAATGGTTGTTTACTTCTTAGTCATTGTCTTCATTGGATAGGATTTTGCGAATAGAAAGAGATAACTCTTTTATGTATGCGAGTTATCTCTTTTTTCATTTCTGGCTGATAATTGAACAAATTAGCAGGCTGACCTACTAGTTAACAACATCGATTTACTTTTCCACTTTCATACCTATCCTTCAACACGAAGACATAATATTCTTTTTCAGACATAATCGGTTCATTCGGGTACTTCCGCATATGATGCTCCACATATCTTTCGTAGTTGGGCATGCCAAAAATTGTTTTAATATTACAACGCACGTGTTTGATAAATTCTTTCATCTCCATCACTTGTTATTACCTCCGATCACCGACTGAAATTGTTGACTGAACAAACGGTGTTTCATGTAATTCTATTTCTTTCTTGCGAATTAGAATATCGTACCAAGTCCGAAAGGAATCTAATATTAGCAAAACAACAATGACGATAAAGAAAATCGTAAAGACCGCATCTAATCTATCATTAAAGACAATTTGTTTCATTACTTCCATGTTAGGTGCCGGGGCAAGGACTTCACCTGTATTAATCGCATCTTGATATATTTTCGCATGGGCAAAGAATCCAATTGCAGGAACGGATGAGAATAGCTTCATGAATGCAGCCGTTAATGTAGTAATGCATAAAAATACAAACGGTATCATCGTGACCCACATGGCACGGGCTTTACCCATTTTAATAATAATCGTTGTACCGACAGCAAGTGCAATCGCTGCCAACATTTGGTTCGATATTCCGAACAATGCCCATAAAGAATTAATTCCCCCAAATGGATCAATGGCTCCTTGGTAAGTAATATACGCCCAAGCAATGGTAATAAGTGCAGAAGCAATCACATTGGATAAAAGATTATTCGTCCTGCCAAACGGTTTATAAAAGTTCCCAACTAAATCTTGCAGCATAAATCTCCCAATCCTTGTTCCGGCATCAATTGTTGTCAAAATAAAAACAGCTTCAAAAAGAATCGCAAAATGATACCAAAAAGCTTTTGCCCCTGCTAGAAAACTTGTGAAAATCTCAGCCATTCCGACAGCTAATGTCGGTGCCCCACCTGTACGGGATAAAATCGTTGCTTCGCCAATATCCGCTGCCGCATTTGTTATTTCATCGGGAGTGACTTGGAAGCCCCATGAAGAAATGGCCGTTGCCGCCTGAGCAGCATCTGCTCCAATTACAGCCGCTGGAGCATTCATCGCAAAGTAAAGGCCTGGGTGCAATGCACAAGCAGCGATTAAAGCCATGATTGCAACGCCTGATTCCATTAACATCGCGCCGTAACCAATCATTCTTGCTTGCGATTCTTTTGTAATCATTTTTGGCGTAGTCCCCGAAGAAACAAGGGAATGGAAACCGGAAACGGCTCCGCATGCAATTGTAATAAATAAAAATGGGAATAGATTACCAGCAAATACCGGTCCAGTCCCATCAATAAATCGGGTTATCTTTGGCATTTGCAATTCAGGTAAAACGATTAAAATGCCTGCTGCCAATAAGAAAATAACTCCGATTTTCAAAAAAGAACTTAAATAATCTCGCGGTGCAAGCAAGAGCCAGACTGGCAGGATCGATGCAATAAACCCATAAATTCCGATTAAAACCGCTAATTGTCCCCCAGTAAAAGTAAACATTTTTGCCAATGTTGGGTCAGCAGCTACATATTGCCCTCCCCATAATGCGAGCATTAATAAAACAAAGCCAATTAATGAACCTTCCAGCACCTTGCCGGGGCGAATAAAACGCATATAAATCCCCATCAAAATTGCAATTGGAATTGTAGCCGCAATCGTAAAAACGCCCCACGGCGAGTCAGCAAGTGCCTTTACAACGACTAGTGCCAACACAGCAATTAAAATGATCATAATCGCGAGAATGCCGATGGAAGCAATAATTCCTCCGAACGGGCCTACTTCCTCCTTTGCGATTTGACCCAACGATTTCCCATTTCGACGCATAGAAGCCATTAAAATAACAGCATCTTGTACAGCGCCTGCTAACACGACACCAATAATTATCCATAGTGCTCCCGGAAGATAACCCATTTGAGCTGCAAGTATAGGTCCTACAAGCGGCCCCGCACCGGCGATCGCTGCAAAATGGTGTCCGAACAATACCCATTTATTTGTCGGGACATAATCCTTCCCATCATCATGAATCTCAGCAGGCGTTGCTCGATTATCGTTCAATTTAAAGATTTTATAGGCAATATATTTACTATAAAAACGATAGGCGACAGCATAAGTACAAATTGCTGCAATAACGAGCCATGCTGCAGAAATCGTTTCACCATTAGCAAGGCCTAATATAGCGAAGGCGGCAGCTCCAACAATCGAAATGGCAGTCCAAATAAGTACAGATAAAATGCCTTTCTTCATGCTTTTTTCCTCCTAACCAATCCTTAATACTGTAATAAAGAACACGCCTTTCAAACCTTCTTTACCTTTCCTATCGTATAATCATTTAAAACGCGAATGGCAGCGACAAGAATCATATGCTTCTTTACATACTATTCAACAATTTCCGCAAATAAAACTGGTTTTAAAAGACTGTTAACGTTAGTACAGAAAATCCTAATTTGAGTATTAAACGCGGCTGCCTATGTTTTTGGTGAGATCCATCTTTAATTCGATTGCGCATGAACCAAGAAATACAACAAAGAAATACCTCTTTTTTAGTTAGCAGGTTTATTATATCAAATATTCGAAAAAAATCATTAATTCATTTTATTTATATTTTGTTGTTTGCATTCGTTTTCTATGGTAAAACAAACTGAGTAACTCATTTTGTAAAAAGAAAGGCTAATAACTATGCAATCGCCAGCAAATGATGCTCGTCGAGCGTTTCTTATCATTGGAATTATTTTTGTTGCTTTTAATTTGCGCCCCGCAATTACATCTGTTGGCCCACTTATTCCATTCATTCGTAATGATTTGGGCATTTCAAACGGTGTCGCGGGTTTCATTACGACGCTTCCTTTACTTTCTTTTGCGGCCCTATCCCCGCTTGCCCCAAAGATTGGAAAAAGGATCAGCAATGAAAGAACGATTTTCCTTGGGCTGATTCTTTTGGCGGTTGGAATTGGCATCCGTTCCATTGGTTTAATTGAAACCTTGTTATTAGGAACATTTTTAATCGGATTGGGCGTTGCAATTTGTAATGTCCTTCTTCCTAGTATTGTAAAAGAAAGGTACCCTACGAAAGTTGGCGTTGTAACGAGTGTATATTCTACATCTATGGGGATTTTTGCCGCTTCAGCATCTGGAGTAAGCGTTCCTTTAGCCCAAACGTTTGGCCTTGGCTGGCAAACATCTCTAGCCATATGGGCTGCTTTGGCTTTCATTGCATTGCTTTTATGGTCACCGCAACTAGGCAAGCAGAATAAAATCGGCCAGATACGCCAGACAGTACAAAAGCGGCAATCCCTCCTTCGTTCGACACTTGCATGGCAGGTTACACTTTTTATGGGACTGCAATCTTTTTTGTTCTACTGTACGATCGCATGGCTGCCGGATATTCTCCATTCCCAGGGAATAACCGTCGCCGCAGCGGGTTGGCTTTTGGCTATCATGCAATTTGCAGGCTTGCCATCGACATTTATAACACCTATGCTTGCGGACAAGCTTTCGAATCAAAAGGGGATTGTTGTCACAGTGAGCTTCCTCTATATCATAGGTTTGGTCGGTCTCTTTATAAGCAGCAACTTGATGTTTGCAGTTTTATCTGTTATTTTCATTGGTTTTGCCCAAGGATCAAGCATTAGTCTTTCACTTGCTTTTCTCAGCCTTCGGGCGGCGGATGCAAGCGAGGCAGCTTCGCTTTCAGGAATGGCGCAATCTTTTGGTTACTTGTTGGCCGCAGTCGGGCCAATTTTCATCGGGTTTCTTTTCGATAAAACCTTGTCATGGACAGCTTCAATGATGACCTTGGTTATTGTTGCTGTTGCAATGTGTGGAGCCGGAATCGGCGCGGGTCGAAACGAATTTGTATCTGTTCCATCGAAAGGAGAGTCATCATAAAGAAAGAAGAATGAGCTGAATCAAGTAAGCCCATTCTTCTTTTTATGGCACGTATTTATTTAAAATCGCATCAACACTTGGACCGTACGCTTCACCGAACATATTTAAGTGTACTAACAAATAGTAAAGTTGATAGAGAGATTTAATTTCGCCATAGTCCGAAGACAAAGGAAAGCTCGCTTGATAAGCATCGTAAAAATCACGAGAATAGCCGCCGAAAAGCTCAGTGAATGCAATCTCAAATTGCCGATCGCCATACAAAAATGACGGATCAATAACATACGGCTCCCCTTCTGGGCCGACTAGCCAGTTTCCATTCCACAAGTCACCATGCAAATAAGAAGGCTTCACTTCATTTGGAATCCAATTTCCCAAGTTTTCCACTAACTTAACAAGTTGCTTCTTCCGCTTCCCGCCTATGTGGTTTCTTTCGATTCCTAGCTTTACTTGCGCTTTTAACCGTTTGTCCCTATAATAATCAAGCCAACTTATGTACAAACCGTTCGGTTGCGGCAAATGGCCGATAAACGTATCGTCTTCAAAACCATGTTTCTTGCCAAAAGTGGAATGAAAAGCGGCAAGCTGTTCGCCAAGCCTTTTCTCCGTGCCGTCATTCTTTTTGCCGTCGATCCATTCCAATGCAAGAAATCCATTGCTCTCTTCATCGGAAAAGGAAAGAACGTCCGGTACTTTTATCGTGTCCGTTTTCCTAATTTGCTCCAATCCTTTTGCTTCCATTTCAAAAAAACGTTCGGGAGACCTTTTATTATATTTAATAAAATATTTGCGTTTCTCCGTTTCGATATAATAGCTATCATTGATTGAACCGCCGTGCACCCTCTTTGCCTGTATTAAAATGGAGGCATCCCCGGCTTTTTGCAGCGCTTTTTTTATGGCTGGATCCATTACGCTTAACCTTCAATCCATAGCTTCATCGGGCTCTTTTCTTTCTTTTCCAGCGGCATGTGGGCAATATCAATTGAGCGTTCCTCTTTCGTTTTTTTTAATTCCTCATAAATGAAGGTTGATTTGCCGAGTCCTGCGGCAGCCGCATCTTCAATTGATTCACAGTAATACACTTTAGTGATCCCTGCAAAATAAATCGCCGTCAAGCACATCGGGCACGGTTCTCCGCTTGCATACATGATGCAGTCTTCTAAAGTAGCAGCTTGCAGCTTTTCTTGGGCTCGGCGGATTGCGAGCAATTCTGCATGACCACTGACATCATAGGTTTTGTGTAATTCATTCACGCCTTCTGCAATGATTTGTCCATTTTTCACAAGCACCGCGCCAAACGGCTGCCCGCCCTCATTGACATTCCTGGCAGCAAGCTGAACTGCGCGCTCCATAAATTTATCCACCGTTTATTCCTCCTTTTGCTACAGCTAGTATATCATCTTACAAAATGTTTTAAGTAAGGTTAATTTCCTAAACCATTCCAATAAAAATTAACAATTTGTTCTGCCATTTCATCTAATGACGGAAAAATAGGTTGTCCGCCAGCATCCTTATAATTTCCGATTGTTAGCATAGCTACAAAGGCATGCGCTCCTAAACGAGAGGAACCTTGAGAAATTTCTCCCTTCTCCATCGCATCCTTTAAAGCTTGCTCCAGTACTTCATACATTTTTTCTTCTGTTTCTTTTATCTGCTGTAATTGCTCATCAGATAAGAAATTTTGGGGTTCTTTCATAAAGGCGTTTAAATCAATATTAATTGTTGCTTCCAAATGTGCCTTGGCAATTTCTAGTAATCGTTCTTTGAGAGGTTTGCCTGCGGAAAGAATTTCATCAATTCTTTTCCTAATCCGGATCATCATTTGGATCATCGCATCGGTAAAAAGATCGGCTTTCGTTGCATAGTAGTAATAAACAGTTGCCTTGGTTACTCCACATTTCTTTGCAACATCATCCATGGAAACTACCTGATAGCCTTGTTCAAGAAACAATTGAGTAGCTACGTCTAAAATCATTGCTTTTGTTGGCTTTGCCTGTTTATCGTGACGCGGTCTCCCAAGGGGGCGGTATTCCCGTTGCATTGATGTCTCTCCTAACTTAACAATAGTCAAAAATAGTATAACACACCTTGAATAATTAACTATCCAGTATATATAATTATCTATAACCGCAAATTAGCGAAAGGAATGACACTTTTATGAAAAAACATCCTCTAGATTCATGGGGAACATTCGTAGGAGGTGCAAAAACACGGTGGATCACGCTCTTAATCTGGGTACTTCTAACCGTTGTTTTATCTTACACATGGCCAGCTATCAATAAGGTCGAAGACGATACAGCAGCAGACCTTCCTGATACATCCGCGTCACAACAAGCAAACAAACTTATCAAAAAGGAATTTCCAAACGATGCCGGGAATCCCGTACTGATCGTATGGCACAGAGATAATCAGTTAAACAATCAAGACTATGAAGCGATACAAAACGTTTATAAACAGCTGAAGGCAAATCCAATAAAAGAACAAAGCACTCTACCGCCATTTGATACGATTCCCGAACAAGCACTTGCGCAAAGTGTTTCAAAAGATGGTACGACTTTAGTTACTCCAGTATTTTTTAATGAAAATGCGGGAACGGAAATTCTTCAAGATAATATGGATGAACTTAAGAATATCGTCAAAAGCACGGTTAACGAAGATCCTTTTAAAAGAAAGCTATCCGATTCAGGTTTACATGTTCGTTTATCAGGGCCAGTAGGAATTCAAACGGATGCAGTGAATTTATTTAGTCAAGCCGATGTAAAATTATTAGCAGCAACTGTACTTCTCGTTTTAGTTCTATTAATTCTTCTCTACCGTTCACCTCTTTTGGCGGTATTGCCTTTGATTGTAGTGGGGTTTGCTTATGGGATCATTAGCCCAACCCTTGGTTTTTTAGCCGATAATGGGTGGATTACGGCTGATGCCCAAGGTATTTCGATTATGACCGTCCTTCTGTTCGGAGCAGGGACAGATTATTGTTTATTCCTGATCTCTAGATACCGGAAACTTTTGCTTTATGAGGAAAACAAATTCAAGGCATTGCAGCATGCGGTTAAAGAATCAGGTGGAGCCATTATAATGAGCGCTTTAACTGTTGTTATTGGGTTAGGGACATTATTGCTTGCGCATTACGGTTCTTTCCATCGGTTTGCCGTGCCATTTAGTCTCGCTGTTTTCTTGATGGGGATTGCAGCCTTAACACTTCTTCCAGCGTTGCTTGCCATTTTTGGAAGAGTGGCGTTTTTTCCGTTTATTCCAAGAACGGAAATAATGACCGAAGAACTTGCTAAAAAGAAGGGAAAACCGATAAAGGTTAGAAAATCGGAAGGGTTTTTCAGCAAAGGGCTTGGTCGCCTCGTAACCGATCGGCCATGGACAGTTATCATTGCAACACTGATTCTATTGGGAGGTTTAGCTTCAGTTTTTCCACGTATTCATTATACGTACGATTTATTAGAATCTTTTCCTAAAGACATGCCCTCAAGAGAAGGGTTTGATTTAATCTCCAATCATTTTTCTCCTGGAGAACTAGCACCTGTACAAATTGTTGTAGATACTGATGGAAAAGACATCCCGTTAAAAGAAGAATTGGAACAACTTTCTTTCGTAACGGAAGTCACCAGTCCAATGAAAGGAAAGTCTAACCATCAATTGCAAATGTACGAAGTATCCTTGGATGAAAATCCCTATTCAATGAAAGCGATAAGCTGGATCCCAGAGATAAGAAGTCATTTAAAAAAAGGGTTAACAAGTGCAGATATCCAAGATGCCGAAAGCCATTTTTGGATCGGAGGAGAGACAGCTTCATTATATGATACAAAAATAACAACAGAACGGGATCAATCTGTTATTATCCCTGTTATGATTTGTATTATCTCTTTGTTGTTGCTGTTATATTTACGCTCAATCATCGCAATGATTTATCTCGTTTTAACTGTTGTTTTATCATTCTTCTCTGCACTAGGTGCAGGTTGGCTCATTCTTCACTTTGGGTTGGGAGCTCCTGCTATTCAAGGTGCAATTCCTTTATATGCTTTTGTCTTCCTTGTTGCATTGGGTGAGGATTATAATATTTTTATGGTTTCGGAAATATGGAAGAAGAAACATACTCAAACCCATCTTGATGCTGTCGCCAACGGTGTATCCCAAACTGGAAGTGTCATCACATCGGCAGGTCTCATTTTAGCAGGAACATTCGCTGTTTTGACGACCCTACCCATACAAGTGCTTGTTCAATTTGGTATTGTTACAGCAATAGGTGTGCTTTTAGATACATTTATCGTTCGTCCACTTCTCGTGCCTGCAATTACTGCCGTTCTTGGCCGTTTCGCCTTTTGGCCGGGTAAACGATGGAAGAAGGACAATGTTCAAAAAGCAAGTACTGAATATAACCTGGAATAAATCGTTAAAATCCTGATGTTTTGCATCAAGTAAATGATCAACATGATGAAATTTCGTAACTTTCCATACTCTGGTTCCCCAAAATGTTCAATATGTTCACCTAATTATGGAAAAGGTATTTTATTTTTCGATATTTTATCCTTTATGTATCTTTTTCCATTTTTTGAAAATACTAGTATAGAGGTGAATGATATTGATTAAATTAAACTCAGCTATTGAAGGAAAAAAAGCCTATTTTGGTATTGTTCGAGATATATTTCAGTCCCATGGGTGTAGTTTTTGCAGTAATTTTGACTATCATCAAGGGAAGTTTGATGGAATTTTATGGAGAGAAGGCGGGGAAACGATCTATTTAAGAATCCCTTTTAAGGTATTGGATGGAGCCTTGGATCATTCTAAAGCATATATCGAATTTGAAACGCCCTATGTCATTAAGCATGTTGTAAATATCGGTTTAGATTACAATGAAAATTCATTACTAACCACCACCGGATTCAATCAATTTCAAGAGCCTTTGGATAAAGACGGACAAATAAGGGATAAGAGCAAATGGGAAAAAGAAGGTGAAGAAGCAATCGAACACTTATTGAATTCGGCGAGTGAATTATTACACTCGTAAACGATATCGGCATATACTAGTATAGAGTATTTTTATTAACATATAAGCGAAAAATTAAGAAAAATAATAATATGTTGCTCGTCTTTTTTACTGAATGAAAAAGAGGCTTTCTTAAAAGTCGACTTTGAGCAAAATCAAAAACCCAAGAATGTTGTTGATATATAACCATTCTTGGGTTTTACTTTTTACCGTTTCGATTTGAAACAGCTTTTCGGTCTGTCCCCTTAATTTTAACCCATCGCTTTGACGACAAGCTCCGCCAGATCAAATGTCCCAACATTCTGTGCATCCAACGCTTTTACCCCATCGCTCATCATTGTTAAGCAATACGGGCAATTCGAGCCGATTATTGTCGGTTCCCTGTTCATTGCTTGCTTCACCCTTGTTTCATTCACCCGTAGCCCTTCGTCTTCTTCCATCCACATCCGGCCTCCGCCTGCACCGCAGCACATGCCGTCTTCTTTATTCCGTCCCATTTCAAGAAGGGTGACGCCGGGAATGGATTTCAATATGCTTCTTGGCACGTCATAAATCCCGTTATAACGGCCAATATAGCAAGAATCATGATAAACAACCCGTTCGTTTACTTCTTTCGTTAATGGCAACTTATTTTCTTTAAGTAAACGTTCAATTAATTGTGTATGATGATAGATCTCAACATCCTTTAGCCCAAAATCGGGGTATTCGTTTTTTAAAACGTTATAAATGTGAGGGTCAATCGTAACAATTTTCTTTACGTTGTACTTTTCAATCGTTTTAATATTTTTCTCCGCCAAATCTTGGAACAGATACTCATTTCCAAGTCTTCGTACCGTATCGCCCGTGCTTTTTTCCTGGTTTCCAAGGATGGCAAACTTAATTCCGGCTTCATTCATAATTTTTACAAAGTCAAAAGCGATTTTTTTGGAACGATCATCATAAGAAGCCATTGAACCAACCCAAAAGAGATACTCAAAATCGTCTGTTTCTTTAACCGTTGGAATCGTAAGATCAGGCCGCTCCTCCCGCCACTTTACACGGTCTTTTCGGCTCAAACCCCACGGATTGCTTTGCCGTTCAATATTGCTCATCATCCGCTGTGCTTCTGCCGGCATGCTGCCTTGTGTCAACACAAGATGGCGGCGCATTCCGTAAATGAGTGACAGGTGTTCATTGCCCACCGGACATTGATCCTCACAGTTGCGGCATGTCGTACAAGCCCATATTTCCTGCTCCGTAACAACATCGCCGATCAAATTGATTTTCATCACATCTCCGTCTTTTAAGTGAAAAGATTTTGCTTGATTGTGAAGTGTCGGGCGAATGTCAGTGTGCAGCTCTGGATCAGGCTGGAATCCGTCAGGCGCTCCGTGGGCAAACGGAACATCTTCCATCGCATGAACCATGCCTTTCGGATTGCCTAATATTCTCCCTGTCGTCCAAGGGGATTTCGATGTAATGACCTCTCCTTTTTCATTCAAATGGTCGCGGATTTTCGTCATAATATGCATTGGAGAAAGCATTTTTCCAGTATTCGAACCTGGACACATATTCGTACAGCGTCCACACTCCACGCAAGCATACGTATCCAGCAGTTCACCTCTCGTAAACTGTTCAACACGTCCGACGCCAAATTCTTCTGCTGTTTCATCTGTGAAATCAATCGGCTGCATTTTGCTCGGCGGCCCCATCCTCGAAAACAGTATATTAAATGGCGCAAACAACAAATGGGCATGCTTTGACTGCGGCACGTAAACCATAAAGGAGAGCAAAATAAGCAAATGAGCCCACCAAAAGAAATAAAAGAGCCAATGCGCAGCACTCGGCGGGAAAAAACTGAATAGCAGCTGGAAAACGGAGCTGAATGGACGTATCCAGCTCGGTTCAAGTCCAAGCCAAATCGCTTCAAATGCTAAACTGAGAAGAACGCTCAACATAAGGCCAGCGATAAAATAAATGACAAGCGTTGCTTTCAAATTTGGTTTCAAACGTGGCAGTCTTTCAATAAAACGTCTATAAGCAGCATAAAGAATGGCTACGATAACAGCCATGACCGTAAATTCCTGTGATAACGTATAAAACGGATACAAACCACCAAACGGCCAGCGGAAATCAGGCACAAATCCTTTAATAATAAGCTCAAATGCACCCAGCTGAACAACAAAAAAGCCGTAAAAGATAAAAAGATGCATGATTCCGCTTTTTCGATCTTTTAAAATTTTCGAATGGCCTAACACTTGACGAAAGGTAACCCGTAACCGCTCGTCCCAATCATGGTGTTCTTCAGATTTTTGTCCAAGTGACATGTACCGGTATCTAATGTAAATACTGTAAACAAAAGCATAAACACCGTAAGCAATCACAGCGGTCGCCGCAAGCACAAAAATAACAAACAAAAGAGTCGAACCGGGCATAGCTCTTACACTCCTTTTCACTGTTCGGCTAGTTTCTTTCTATACCATACCCAAATTTTTCAAAATGCATGTATTTAATTGCTCTTTCATACACTCCAATTCATTGACTAACTACCATAAATCGCTTAAGCTTTGCTGTAGTTATCTATTTTAATTTGGAGGATTATACGTTTATGCTAACTGTTGCGAATGTAAGTTTACAATACGGCGATCGAAAACTGTTCGAAGATGTGAATCTTAAATTTACACCTGGCAATTGCTATGGTTTAATTGGTGCAAATGGTGCAGGAAAATCGACGTTTTTAAAAATTCTTTCAGGTGAAATTGAACCACAAACAGGAAATGTCAGCCTAGGGCCAGATGAACGCCTCGCAGTTTTAAAACAAAACCATTTCGAGTATGAAGAGTATGAAGTACTAACTGTTGTCATTATGGGGCATGAGCGTTTATATAAAGTGATGAAAGAGAAAGATGCTATTTATATGAAGCCTGACTTCTCTGATGAGGACGGAATAAAAGCGGCTGAGCTTGAAGGTGAATTTGCGGAATTGAATGGTTGGGAAGCGGAATCGGATGCCGCTGTCCTTCTAAAAGGGCTTGGCATAGATGAAGACTTGCATACGAAAAAGATGGCCGAGCTTACTGGAAGCCAGAAAGTAAAAGTGCTTCTTGCGCAAGCGCTGTTTGGCAATCCCGATATTTTGCTGCTTGATGAGCCGACAAACCACCTTGATATCAAAGCAATCAGGTGGCTTGAAGAGTTTCTCATTAACTTTGAAAACACAGTCATCGTCGTTTCGCATGACCGCCATTTTTTAAATAAAGTGTGCACCCATATCGCTGATCTCGACTTTGGCAAAATTCAAATTTATGTCGGGAATTATGACTTCTGGTACGAATCGAGCCAGCTTGCGTTAAAAATGGCACAAGACCGGAATGCGAAGAAAGAAGCGCAAATCGAGGAATTAAAAAAGTTCATCGCCCGCTTCAGCGCCAATGCGGCAAAATCGAAGCAGGCGACATCAAGAAAGAAACTGCTTGAAAAAATAACACTTGAAGACATTAAGCCGTCTTCCCGCCGTTATCCGTACGTTGCGTTCACCCCCGGGCGTGAAATCGGCAATGATCTGCTTACTGTAAAAGGACTATCAAAAACGGTTGATGGAGTTAAAGTGCTTGATCACATTAGCTTTACATTGAACAAAGGCGACAAAGTGGCACTCGTTGGAAAAAATGAAATCGCAAAAACA
Source organism: Pueribacillus theae (assembly GCF_003097615.1). NCBI lineage: Bacteria > Bacillati > Bacillota > Bacilli > Caryophanales > Bacillaceae > Pueribacillus > Pueribacillus theae. The sequence continues at coordinate 17,018 of NZ_QCZG01000021.1, read as the reverse complement.
ACGCTGTTCAAAATTTTAATGGGTGAAGTTGAACCGGATGAAGGCGAATTCAAGTGGGGCGTAACGACTTCGCAATCCTACTTCCCGAAAGATAATGCGGAATACTTTGATGGAAGCGAGCTTACCCTTGTGGAATGGCTGCGGCAATATTCACCCCATGATCAAACGGAAAGCTTTTTAAGAGGATTTCTCGGCCGAATGCTTTTTTCAGGAGAAGAAGCGTTGAAAAAAGCAAATGTATTATCCGGGGGCGAAAAAGTCCGCTGTATGCTTTCGAAAATGATGCTTTCTGAAGCGAACGTCCTTTTGCTTGATGAACCGACAAACCATCTCGACTTGGAATCAATTACAGCTTTAAACAATGGGCTAATTAAATTTAAAGGCTGCATCATCTTTGCTTCCCATGATCATCAGTTTATCCAATCGATCGCAAATCGTATTATTGAAATTACGCCGAACGGGCTAATTGATAAACAAATGGCGTATAATGACTATCTCGAAGACACTGCGCTTCAGCAGCAGATCGAAAAGCGATACAGCCAATCCGTTTAAAACAAACCAAAAACAAGGGATAACCTCTCAAATTGAGCAGTTATCCCTTGTTTTTACTTTCCAAACGAAGATAGAAATTTCACGCGATCACCCATTGGCGGAACGTTGTTGTCAACTAAGTCAATTTCTAAAATTGCCGGGCCGTGTAAGTTGTTTAATAGATTTATCACAGGATATTCGTGAAAATCTTCCATTTTTTCAATTCGTACGGAAGGGATATCCATTGCCTCCGCCATCGCAGACAGATTGATTGGCTGCTGCTCAAAACGTGAATGTGTACGGTTGTATTGCAGTGAATGCCCGTGATAAACCATGCCTAGCCTTGAATTATTCATAACAACAAACAAAATGGGAAGCCCATATTCTTTTGCTGTCAATACTTCCATCCCATGCATGAAGAAACAACCGTCCCCTGTAATGCTGACGACAGGGCGGTTTGGTTCTGCAAGCTTTGCGCCAATCGCTGAACCAATTCCGCTCCCCATTGCGCCGAAGTGGACATTAATGTCAAATGTATCTGATTCAACAACGTCCATGTAATGGATAACATATGACATAAATTCCCCAATATCGACGGTATAGCGTGTCGATGAAGGAAGTGCATCCTGTAATTCAAGCAGTACATTTTGTGTATTGTATTCATTTCTGCTTGCATTGGCAATGCCTTGCTTCTTTCCATAGCTTTTTCTCGTAAATCCGAGCAACTTCAATTCCTCAATAAGCCAAGACAAGCTTATCGAAATATCTCCTAAAATCGGCTCATCCACTTCATATTTGCGATGAAATACCGTTTCATCAAAATCGAATTGGACAGCATAGCGATCCTTGACAATATTTTGATTGTAATTGCTTGTCGCTGTTTCACCCAAGCTTGTCCCGATGAGCAAAATTGCATCCGCTTTGTTGTCATTGATAAACGCCGAGGCGTTCTCATTTCCTGCGAACCCAAAAACGCCGAGAAGCAGTGGGTGATCATCTTTTATTAACCCTTTCGCTTGTGGGGTTTTGACGATGGGCCAGTCCAATAGTTCAGCCAATTCAATCACTTGCTGGGCGGAGCCTCTTATTCCTTGTCCAACAAAGAGGCATCCACTCTCTTTGTTTGCAATTTCAACTGCTACTTTTCTTATCGTGTCTTTATCCGGCTCGACTGGCCGCCTAATTGGAAAAGGCGGGATAGGCACCGGCTCCATTTCAGTGAGTTGTACATCAATCGGCATCGCGACATGCACAGGCCCTGGAACTCCTGATAATGCAATTTCTGTTGCTTTTGCTACCTCTTCAAGCAACTCGTGAGCGTTCGATACGGTAACGCTATACTTCGTTACCGGGCGGTATACCGGCTCTACATCCAGTTCTTGCGAGGCATTTAATCCTCGTGTACCAACCGGGACTCCTCCTGTTAGAAACAAGATTGGCAAGTGTTCTCTCATGGCATTGGCTGCGCCGGTAATAAAGTTCGTTCCTCCCGGCCCGCTGCTCCCAATGCAAACGCTTAGCCCATTTGTATACTTTGCATAGGAAGCCGCCATATACGATGCCGCTCCTTCATGCTTTGTCACGATTGGGGTCATTTCATTTACATCGTAAAGCTCATCAAAAAATGCGTTAACAGAACCGGCGGGAATACCGAAAATGTATTGCACGCCCCCAAGCTTCAAATAATCAATAACAGCTCTTACTGCTTTCATTTCATACATCCCCTTTATTTCGTAATTTTGAATAAGCCTTTATCCTTTTGTAAAAACGACTTTTCAAATTCCTCTATACTTAAAGGCGGACTAAACAGATAGCCTTGCATGTAATGGCATCCTTTTGATAAAAGAAAATTCGCTTCCTCCATTGTTTCGACGCCTTCCCCAATGACATTAAGCTTTAAGTTTTGGCCTAAATGGATGATTGTCGCTAAGATTGCACTGCTGTCAGTATCTTCTTCTACATCGCGTATAAAAGATTTATCAATTTTCAGCGTATCAATTGGAAAGTTTTTTAAATAGCCTAATGAAGAATAGCCTTTGCCAAAATCATCAATGGATATCGTAATTCCGAGAGCAATTAATTGCTGTATCGTTGTATAAGTTAACGATTTGTTTTTTATAATAAGATTTTCTGTCAGTTCAAAGCCAAGAAGTCTTGGCGGCAATTTGGTTTCGTCCAAAATGCTTTGAACAACCTTGACAAAATTTCTCTGTTCAAACTGGAGCGCCGATAAGTTAACCGCTACTTTGAACTCCCCGAATCCGTCATCATGCCAATTCTTCACTTGTTTACAAGCGTTTTTAAGCATCCACTCGCCAATCGGTATAATTAATCCTGTTTCTTCGGCAAGCGGAATAAATTCTTCGGGTGAAATCATCCCTTTTTTCCGGTGATTCCAACGAAGCAATGCCTCCACACCAAACAATTTCATTTCTTTATAATCGACTTGCGGCTGAAAGTAAATTTCAAATTCTTCTCTCTCAAGCGCTTTATAAAGGTCGTTTTCAAGCTGTACATTTTCGATTGTTCGATTATTCATTTCTCGAGTATAAAAACAATAGTTATTGCCTGCCAATTCTTTCGCTTTATACATCGCAGTATCGGCATTTTTCACTAAAGAATCAACACTGCTTCCGTCATGTGGGTACATACTAATTCCAATACTCGTCTTAACAAATACTTCGTTTTGTTTTAATAGAAAAGGCTCGTCAAATGAGTGGAGGATTTTCAAAGCCAAATTTACCGCGTCTTGAGAACTGTGAATATCGGGCATAATAATCGTGAATTCATCGCCGCCTTGCCTTGACACTGTTACGCCCTTTGGCATACATTGCTTCAACCGATCAGCCACTTGTCTTAACAGCCGATCTCCGTAGCTGTGGCCAAATGTATCATTAATCTGTTTAAAGCGATCCAAATCTAAAAACATGACCGCCAATTTCTTATTGTGAAAATGCGCATACGACAGCGCATGCTCCAGCCGGTTGTGAAACAGCAGCCTGTTGGGAAGATCGGTTAAACTATCATGGTATGCATGGTATTTAATTTTTTCTTCTAACTGCTTTCTTAATGTAATATCCCTGAACGTCACGACATAACCCGTCGTGTCCTCCCCATCTTTAATCAATGAGATGACATATTCTACCGGAAAGCTTGTCCCGTTTTTTCTAAAAAATTGTTCGTCCGCTTCATGTTTGTGCTTGCTTTTTTCCATGAAAAGAGCAAAACTTTGTTTATTCATTACATTTTCCAGGTCTACGTTGTTTTTAAAAATCGATTTGTATGACTTTCCAATCAGTTCCTCTTTGTTTTCATAGCCTAGCATTGCCGCCCCAGCTGGGTTGCTAAAGGTAATGTTTCCTTCAAGGCATAGCCCGAAAATCCCATCTCCTGCTGAATTTAGAATGAGTTCCTTTTCTTTGCTAAGCTTCTTCAGCTCGTGCACAGCTTCTTCTAACTCTTTGTTTTTTTCAGTTAAGGCCAGCGTCCGTTCCCGAATGATTAAATCTTGTTTTTCAAGCCTGAGCAAGTTTGAGAGAGTAGAAGCTGTCGCATTGACAATCGATTCTGCAAGCTGCATTTCAGCCCTCGTATAAACATGCCCGGCTTTCTCAAGATTTACAACAGCGATAATGCCTAAAACCTCTCCCATCGCTACTAAAGGAAGCATAAATAACCCTTTTATTCCAAACCTTCGGCACGCGTCTTGGCTTGGCCTCGGATCAACTGAAACGTCTGGAACTAAGATTGCTTCTTTCGTTCGAATGACTTCTTTAAACAGCAGATCTTCTTGATGGTTTACCCTCACTTTGCTGTGAGTCTTCTTCCAATCTTCTTCCGTCCAATCGCTTTCCTTGCTTAATTTTGCAGGGCTAAAATTGCTTTCAGCAACCGGGTCAAGAAGATGGACGCCAATATTGCCGTTATGAAGCACTTTTGCGATATATGAAAATGCTCGATCGAGCGCTTCTTGCATCGTAGAACAGAGAGACAAATCTCGGGTAGCGTTCAATAGCAGCTGTTTTTCCTGAATAAGCGCTTCCTTACGTTCAAATTCCTTTGTATTTCGGATTGCAACAGCTGCCATGTTGACGTACGCTTCCGCCGATTGAATTTCAGATTTCGATAAATTCATCGAAATACCATAATCAAATAAGTATACTAATCCATATAATTCCTCTTCATAAAAAATGGGAAGCGCAAAAAGCGATTTAATTTTGAATGATTCAACTGCCCTTTTGTCAGGTCGGTTATCTACCGAAGTATCCGGAATATAGATCGCTTTTTTCGTTTCGATTACCTCTTTTGCAAGACGATCGACTTTTGGATCGACGATATGCATATCCAACGTCATTCCGTTAATCACTTCTGGTTTGCCCACATAGCCTCTGAACGTTCCATCCTCTTGCGGCAAATAAATCCCAACTGAATCACACTGTACAATTTCTTCCGATATTGCAATGACGACGTGTTCGAGAACTTGGCGCAAATCGAATTTTGTATTGATTAGCTTCGTTAAATTCGCAAGACGAGAGTATCTCGTTTGTTCTTCTCTCATGACATGACCTCCATTGCTAAGGGTTAGATTAAGAAAAGTGATAAATACACGTCCATAATTGACTCATAAAAAAAGAATGATAATAACGTTCCAACTGCAATAAAAGGCCCAAATGGGACAACACTTTTCTTTTTCATCTTGCCGAATAGAATGCCAAAACTTCCGTATATTGCGGCAAATAACGTTGCTAGAAAAAAAGATAATAAAAACACTTTCAATCCAACAGCAAAACCAATAAGCGTAAACAGCTTAATATCACCGCCTCCCATCCCTCCTTGACTTACAAAAGCAATCACGTAAAGAACTAAGAACGCCACCACCCCTCCCATAAGTGAATTCCACCAAGGATCCAATGGATAAACCAATCGTTCTGCAAAGAAAAGCAAAAAGAAAAAGAATAAAAGTTTATCAGGGATCATTGTATATGTAAGGTCGGTTATCGTAATGATGACAAGCAGTGAAATAAGTGTAAGCGCGACGACTAGGCCCATGCTAAATCCAAAAACAAAATAAGCGAAAACGAATAGTACTGCTGTCAATAGCTCAATGGTTGGATAAAGAGGGGAAATCGGCTGCCCACACTTGCGGCACGTTCCTTTTTGCATCATGTACGAAAAAAACGGGATGAGTTCAATCCATGATAGTTTCTGACTACACTTAGAACAAGCGGAACGCGGGCTTACGATTGATTTCCCTTTGGGTATTCGGAATCCGACGACATTAAAAAAAGAGCCAAGAAGAAGACCATAAATTCCAATGATTATGTACATCATGTTGACCACTCTTTATTAGAGGATGTCCAAAAAGTCTTGGAGGCTTACAGGAGGTACGTCAGTTCAACGTGTTCACAGGACGTGATGCATTTAGTCGAACTTTCCTTAATAGACTGCGAATCTCTTCGTCAGCTTGCCTTCCGCTACTCACATATCCTACAAACATACGCTCCGTTTCTCAGCGGCTACGCTTCCTCGACCTTCTTGCCTCTCGTTGTCCTCCTTTTAACCATATTTTATTAGTCAATATTTCCCAATATTTTTATTAATCCATTATACCTAATATTGAAAAAACTTTCACTACTTTCGTTCATTCGAAATTGAAATAAACGTATGTTATGATGTAACCCGAAGCAGGGAAAGAGGATGAACTTTCATTTTACAAGGTAAAAACCGCTTCGTTCAACATAAAACTTGCTTTTTTAAAAAAATTGGAGGAAATCTTTTTATGGCGTTTAATAATAGCCGTCTTGAAAGAAAAGGCACCTGAAGCCTACAAACTTTATTCCAATATGACATTAACTCTTGATGAAATCGAAGAATGGCAGCTAAAAATGGAACAAGAAGAGAAAAAAACTTGGAGAACTAGCCGAAGAGTGGGTAGCAAATCACGGAGATCGGGTAAATGAATGGTTAGAGAAATAAGAAAGAACGCGTTAGCGTTTTTTCTTATTTCCAAGGCAAAAGCTTATATTCTATCCATTGAAGAACCCTATTAAATGTTAAGCCAAGTAAAGAAAGGATTAATACGCCAACCATAAGCTTTGTCGTAATCATTAAGTTCCCGTAATGCAGTACCATGGATCCGATCCCTTTCTGTGCGGCGATCATTTCTGCGGCAACAAGCAAGAGAAGCGATGTTCCTGCAGCAAGCTTAAGGCCGGCAAAAATCATAGGAAGTGCGCCGGGTAAAATGACTTTTCGAATGACATTAAAATAATTCGATCCAAATGTAACCGCTGCTTTAATCAGCATTTGATCAACACTTTTAACCCCTGAATACGTATTAATGACAACGGGAAAAAAGACGCCTAGCGCGATAATTGTCACTTTCGACAATTCTCCGATGCCAAGCCATAAAATAAACAGCGGCAACAAAGCAATTTTTGGAATCGGATAAATGGAATAGACAATTGGGGTGCCAATTGCGTCAAACCATCTTGAAAAACCGAGAATAAGTCCAACTAAAATCCCTACCGTTGCACCAATGGAATAACCAATAACAATCCGGTACAAGCTGGCTAGCAAGTTATCAACGAGTTCACCGTTTGTCAGCATATCCCAACCCGCAAGAATAATGGCTGACGGGGCAGGTAAAAAGAGCGGGGGAACAATGCCAAGTTGGCAAACGGCTTCCCATAAGATGATTAATCCTGCTATACCAAGCACAGAAGCATAGAGAGGAATCTTTTGTTCTAGAAAGGCGACGCGGTTTGTAATTTTTTTCTTTTCTACACTCACCGCTTATCCCTCCTTCAATGCTTCTTGGGCATCATGGCGAATGAGCTGCCAGATGTCATCAGCATACTGCTCAAATTGTTCACGATATTGGTCGTCATTTCTTCCTATTTTCGGCAAATCGATCGTAATAATGCTTTTTATACGCCCCGGGTGCCGCGATAGTACAATCACACGATCCGCTAAATAAACGGCTTCATGAATATTATGTGTAACATAAAGCGTACTTAGTTTTGTTCGATTCCATATCGTTAGAAGTTCTTCTTGCATTAATGTGCGCGTCTGCGCATCAAGGGCTGAAAACGGCTCGTCCATGAGAAGCAAGTCTGGTTCAATCGCGAGCGCTCTTGCAATCCCCGCTCTTTGCTTCATTCCGCCTGACAGTTGTTTCGGATAAGCCTTTTCAAAGCCGGTTAACCCCACCATATCGATGTAGTATTGGCCTTTTTCTTTTTGTTCTTGTTTGCTTGCTTTCTGTTCTTGCAAACCGTAGACGACATTTTCAAATACTGTCCGCCATGGGAAAAGAGCAATTTCCTGAAAGACAATCCCCAAATTCGGATTTTTATTTTTTAACCCTTCCCCTTCAAAATAAACCGAACCGCTCGACGGGGAGAGCAGCCCCCCGACGATGTTCAGCAATGTTGATTTTCCGCACCCGCTCGGGCCTACAAGCACGACAAATTCCTGATCGGCAATTGTAAAGTTAATGTTCTCTAGTGCAGTTACTTCTTTTTTCTTTGAATCAATAAACGTTTTTCCAACATTTTCGATGACGATGTTCATAGGTGCTTCACTTCCCTAGTCCTTTAAAAGGTTGATGAACGTTATTCTTTAAGCGCTTCGTCCAACAACTCTGTGTTTACAATTTCACTTGCATCAAATGATTTATCGATCAATTTTTCTTTTGCATACCAGTCTACTTGCGTTTGGATGTCGTCAGCAAGCAGCTTTCCGTCGCGATCCATATAAGGAAGGCCTTTTTTAATCAGATCAGGCTCTTGATCCGTATATTTTGCAATAATCTCAATGACTTCATCATAGTTCTCGCCAGGTACGATTTTATCGCCTTCTTTAGTTAAGACAGCGTCATAATAGTATTGGGTCGCTTTTGCGTAAACTTTTAAGAAACGCTTCGCAGCTTCTTCATTGTCGGCAAGCTTTTTCGAAAGAAAAATACCGGATGTTTGATACTCAATTTCGTCGCCAATCTGTACGATTTGTTTACCGTAACCTTCTTCTTCAACGATCGAAATATTCGGTTCATTCAGAAGAACTGCGTCAACCTGTTTGCTTTTTAACGCTTCCATTAAGCCAGGAATGCTGTTAAGCGGAACAAGCTCTACGTCTTTTGTAGATAAGCCATGCTTTTCCAACACCCTGCCTGACATGTAATGGTATGTTGAACCAGTCTGTGTAATCCCGATTTTTTTACCTTTTAATTGTTCAATTTTCTCGATATCCGAGTCATTCGGAACTAAAAACGCAGTTGAAGAATAACCGGCTTGTTCTCTCCCTTTATCCGCAACAATGACGAGTTTTTCACCGCTGGCAACCATATTATACAAGCTTGCTGTAATGCCAGTTGCCCCTACGTCAACATCTCCTGAAGCTGTTGCGACAGCGATGGGCTGTGCAGCTTCAAACCATGTCGCTTTTGCATCAATGCCTTCTTCTTCAAAAAAACCTTTCTCAAGTGCTATGAAGAGCGGTGCAGAGCTCGTTAATTTCAGCATGCCGATATCAATGGACACCTTTTCTGGGCTTTCTTCTTTGTTTGCATTTGCGCCATCATTATTTTGAGATCCTTCCGAATTTTTGTTCCCTCCACAAGCGGTAAGAACAAGCACGACAGCCATTGCCATAACCAATCCTAAGATGTTTTTTCTTAACACTTCTTTACCTCCGCGTAATGAATAATTTTTCGCATTTTCTTGGCCCATTTAATCAAATGCGCCCAACTTTTGAATAGATTTTGTTATCTTGAGGGAACCGCCGCACCGGAAATTCCCGGGTTCGTCATTTCGAATGGGTTTAAAATTTCATTCAATTTTTCTTCTGTCAGAAGGTTGTAATGAAGGCAAAGCTCGCGAACCGATCGCCCAGTTTCCAATGCTTCTTTTGCAACTTTCGTTGCAGATTCATACCCGATGTGTGGATTAAGTGCTGTTACAATTCCGATGCTTCTTTCCACATAATTTTTGCACACTTTTTCATTCGCTTCAATGCCATCGATGCAATAGTCTTTAAAAACTTTGAAGACGTTCGCCATCATGCTTAATGACTGATGAAGATTAAAGACAAGAACAGGTTCCATGACATTTAATTCAAACTGGCCCGCTTCAGATGCAAAGCTAATTGTATGGTCATTTCCGATAACTTGAAACGCCACTTGGTTTACAACTTCACACATGACGGGGTTCACTTTACCCGGCATGATGGAAGATCCTGGCTGGCGGGCCGGAAGGCGAATCTCGCCTAAACCGGCACGCGGACCTGAAGCCATCATTCGAAGATCGTTCGCAACCTTTGACATGTTAATCATACAAACTTTTAACGCAGAAGATACTTCTGTATAAGCATCTGTATTTTGTGTGGCGTCAACAAGATGCTCTGCATTCACAAGTGGATAACCGCTAAATTTGCTTAGCAATTCAACGACTCGTTTTATGTATCGTGGTTCTGCGTTCAAGCCTGTACCGACTGCTGTCGCACCCATATTCACTTCGTATAAGTTCTCGCATGTCTGCTTTAATCGTTTCATATCACGGCTAAACACACGAGCATAAGCTTCAAATTCTTGTCCAAGGCGAATCGGAACAGCATCTTGCAAATGCGTTCTTCCCATTTTAATCAGGCCGCTGAATTCTTCGCCCTTTTTCTTAAATGCATCACGTAATTCTTCCATTGCAGCTAATAATTTATCTATAAGGGAAAGTGTTGAAATGTGAATCGCTGTCGGACAGGCGTCATTCGTTGATTGCGCCATATTCACATGTGTGTTCGGGCTCAGCCTTTGGTAATTGCCTTTTGTGTCTCCCAACAGTTCAAGCGCGCGATTCGCAATTACTTCGTTTGCGTTCATATTAATTGACGTTCCGGCCCCGCCTTGAATGGGGTCAACGATGAACTCGCCATCAAATTTGCCATCAATTACTTCATCTGCAGCCTTGACAATGACTTCGCTCAATTGGCGATCGAGCAGTCCAATTTCAGCATTTGCTGTGGCAGCAGCTTTTTTCACAATTGCTATAGCCCGGATAAGTTCTGTATGAATTCTATACCCTGTAATCGGGAAATTTTCAACCGCACGCAACGTTTGTATCCCGTAGTAAGCATTTATCGGCACTTCTTTTGCTCCAATTAAATCTGATTCAATTCTGGTTTTACGCTCTCCCATGATTCTCTCCTTTTGGACAAACTTCAGTTTTTTAAAATAAAAAAACACCTACACGTATCCTATTTCATTTAAGTTACATGAATTACATAAAAATTTCAAACGACAATTTCAAAAAGGAAAAAGGGAACCCTATTGTTTAGGTTGCCCTTTTATAACCATCATATTTCATTGTGCAAACACATGATTTCCGATTTCCCCGGTTGTTTGGCGGGTAGATATCCATTTATTCGTTGCGATCCTCGGATTGTAATAGTATGTCGAACCGTTCGTAGGATCATGTCCTTTCAACGCGTGGATTGCGGCCTTATATGCATCATTTCCTGGGGTAAGATGATATTGGCCGTCATGAACAGCTGTAAATGCGTTTCTTTGAAAAATAACGTCCCGAATGGTATTCGGAAAATGCGGGGAGTCCTTTCTGTTCAAAATAACCGCCGCAACAGCTACTTTTCCACCATATGACTCTCCTCTTGCTTCCCCGTGAATGACTCTAGCCATCATTTCAACGTTGCCAAGCTGGTTTCTCGTGCTTATGCCAACGATTCCATCTGCCCATAGGCGTGTTTCGTACTGGAAATCCTTGACTGCCCGTTCTGTCAACGGGCCGTAGAAACCAGTAGGATTCGTATGCAAATAGCCCATCCTATGTAATTTCGCTTGGACATCGTACACTTCTTGTCCTGTGCTGCCAAGCTTTAATAAACTTGCCGCTTTCCCATTCGAAGCTTCGGCGAAAAAGAAAAATGTTCCCAAAAATAAAATAATGCCGTGAAATAAGATTTTTTTCATTTTCCCCTCCTATAGAAATGAATGATTCTTACATACATTTCTTACTATACCAAAGGGTTCGGCAAAAGGTAACATTTTCCTTTTTATTGTGCATCTATGATCATTTTTTCCAAATCTAGAGGTTTGATTGGCTCCCCATTTTTATAAGCCCGCATATTGCCTCCTGAAATTTCATCGATTAAAGCAATATGCTTATCTTTGCCCACTCTTCCAAATTCGAATTTAATATCGTAGAGCTTAATGTCTCTTTTGGCAAGTTCATTTTTCACGATATTTGCGATCTCAACCGTTAATTGTTTAAGTGTGGCATATTCTTCTCTTGAGAGGATGTTTAACATAGCGAGCGCATCTTCGCTAATCGGGGGATCGCCTCTTTCATCATCTTTCAGCGTAACTTCAACGAATGAATCGAGGGCTTGCCCCTCCTTCACATATTTTCCGTAACGGCGTAGAAAGCTGCCAACTGCTTTGAAACGGCAAATCACTTCAAGCCCTTCGCCAAAAACCTCCGCAGGCAAAACCGTCATCGTCGCTTCATCAAGATTGGCGTCCACATAATGGGTTGGGATGCCTTTATCCTTTAGAATTTCAAAAAAATACTTCGTTAGACGAAGGCCAGCTTGTCCAGCCCCTTCCATTGTCAGACCGACAGTATTTGCACCAGGATCAAATACGCCGCCCTCCCCCGTCATGTCATCTTTAAATTTAAGTAAGTAGTTCCCATCTTCAAGCGCGTACACGTTTTTCGTTTTGCCAGTATATATAAGTTTCATGTTTCCCCACCATTCCTTGAGCAAAGTTTTCTTTCATTATGCAATAGCACGCCCCTTTAAATCAACTTGATCCATATAAAAATGGCTCACCTTTCAATTCTTCTTATGTTTTCTTTACCAAGAATCATCCAGCGTTTATCCATCCTTTCTTTTATTTTGATTTTCAAGAGTTGTAGAGCAATTCGTCAAACTAAGATCAGGGAACATAAGTTCCTTTTCCAAAGGAAAAAAAATTATGTATTGACTTTAGATAAAGGGATTTGCCATAATATCTAAGACAATTGAAAAGCTGCCTTTAAAAAGTCCAGTGAGGCTTTCAAGGTTCGTGAAGCACTTCATTCCATCTGTGTACCTAGGAATCACTATGAAAAAACTGTGCACCTTGCGATCATTGGCAAGGTGCTTTTTTGTAGTCTACATTTAGTTAGGAGGGAAACTTTCATGAAACAACGAGAAATTCAAGTAGACGAGCGTTTGCCACTACTCCAAAGCTTGCCGTTAAGCATCCAGCATTTGTTTGCAATGTTCGGCTCAACCGTATTAGTCCCGATATTATTCGGAGTCGATCCAGCAATTATCTTGCTCATGAACGGAGTCGGGACTATTTTGTATCTTTTCATGACGAAAGGGCAAATTCCCGCTTATCTCGGTTCGAGTTTTGCTTTTTTGTCACCGGTTTTTTTTGTTCTGTCAAAATACGCTGGTATTGAAGGATACAGCCATGCATTGGGAGGATTCCTTGCGGTCGGCATCGTACTCGTCATCGTGTCGTTTATCGTAAAAGTTGCCGGTACCGGGTGGCTGGACGTTATTTTCCCGCCAGCCGCAATGGGGGCAATTGTTGCAGTCATTGGACTTGAGCTCGTCCCAACCGCCGCACAGATGGCAGGGTTTGTGAAACCGTCCGATGCGCCGGAAACTTGGACAATTGACATGAATGTCATTGCCGTTTCCACGCTGACTTTATTTCTTACGATCATTTTTTGGGTCATGCTTCGCGGCTTTCTCAAAATTATTCCCATCTTGCTTGGCATTATTGCAGGGTATATCATTGCTTACTTTTTTGGAATGGTCGATTTCACGAAAGTTGGTGAAGCAGATATACTTTCTTTGCCTACCTTTTATGCGATGAAGTTCAATTGGTCTGATGTTTTTATTATCTTGCCTGCTGCCCTCGTATTAATTCCTGAACATATCGGCCATCTCGTTGTAACAGGCAATATTGTTAAAAAAGACTTAATGAAAGACCCCGGGCTTGATCGCTCGCTAATGGGAAATGGGATTTCTACGATTCTATCAAGCTTCGTTGGTTCGACACCGAATACGACGTACGGTGAGAACATTGGGGTCCTTGCGATTACCCGCGTATACTCGACTTGGATAATCGGAGGAGCAGCGGTGATAGCAATTATTCTGTCGTTCTTCGGCAAATTGGCTGCACTTATTTCATCAATCCCACAGCCTGTTATGGGCGGTATTTCATTGCTTTTGTTCGGCATCATTGCAGTGAGCGGCATCCGCATGCTTATTGAGTCAAAAGTCGATTACAGCAACTCACAAAACCTTATTTTAACTTGCGTCGTTCTCGTTATCGGGATTAGCGGTGCGGCCATCCAGATCGGGACAGTCGAATTGAAAGGAATGGGGCTCGCCACGATTATTGCCATTTCGCTAAGTTTGTTCTTCAAACTGCTTGATCTTTTGAACCTGTCAAATGAATAACCGAAAGAAATGATCAGTGAATGTTTTCACTGGTCTTTTTTTTTGGTCTAAGGGTTGAAGTGACTGCATATGTTGTAATGATACTTGTCCTTTAAAATGGTTTTCCAAAAAGAAACAGATTACATTTATAGCAAAATTATAATGCCTATGTTATTATAATTATTGTAAATAAAGAATGATTTTCATTATTACTCGGGGGTGTTAATGTAATGAATAAGAAAGACAATAAGAAAAAACTGACGACTGCAGCGGGGGCTCCGGTCGCAGACAATCAGAATGTACTTACAGCAGGCCCAAGAGGCCCTATGCTACTGCAAGACGTTTGGTTTTTGGAAAAGCTCGCTCATTTTGACAGGGAAGTCATACCGGAAAGGCGAATGCATGCAAAAGGCTCAGGAGCCTACGGTACATTTACCGTAACGAATGACATTACGAAATATACGAAAGCGAAAATCTTTTCAAAGGTTGGCAAGAAAACTGACATGTTCGCGCGATTCTCAACGGTTGCAGGAGAACGCGGCGCAGCAGATGCCGAGCGGGACATTCGTGGATTTGCTCTGAAGTTTTATACTGAGCAAGGAAACTGGGATCTTGTCGGCAACAATACACCTGTATTCTTCTTTAGAGACCCGTTGCAATTCCCAGATTTAAACCATGCCGTCAAACGTGATCCGCGCACAAATTTGCGTAGCCCTAAAAACAACTGGGATTTCTGGACATCATTGCCTGAAGCGCTTCACCAAGTTACAATCATCATGAGCGATCGTGGAATTCCTAAATCTTATAGACATATGCACGGGTTCGGAAGCCATACATTCAGCATGATTAATGATAAAAACGAGCGACACTGGGTGAAATTCCACTTCCGCACACAGCAAGGCATTGAGAATTTAACCGATGAAGAAGCCGAGGCACTCATTGGAAAGGACCGCGAAACCCATCAACGCGACTTATATGAAAGCATTGAGAACGGAGACTTTCCAAAGTGGAAAATGTACATTCAAGTCATGACGGAAGAAGAAGCATTGAACATGCCTTACAATCCGTTCGATCTTACGAAAGTATGGTATAAAAAAGACTTTCCTCTTATTGAAGTCGGAGAATTTGAGCTGAACAAAAATCCTGACAACTATTTTGCTGAAGTCGAGCAAGCCGCGTTCAGTCCTGCTAATATTGTGCCTGGCATTGGTTTCTCGCCTGACAAAATGCTGCAAGGAAGATTATTCTCCTATGGGGATGCGCAGCGTTACCGTTTAGGAGTGAACCATCACCAAATCCCTGTAAACGCTCCTCGCTGCCCATTCCATAGCTTTCATAGAGACGGACAAATGAGGACAGACGGAAACTTGGGAAGCACGATTCATTACGAACCGAACAGCTACGGAGAATGGGAAGAACAGCCTGATTTCAAAGAGCCGCCTTTGGCGCTGCACGGTAATGCATACCAATGGGATTTCAGGGAAGATGACGACCAATACTTTACACAGCCTGGCCGGCTTTTCAATCTCATGGACAACGGAGAAAAGGAAAGGCTATTTGCGAACACGGCACGCAACATGGGCGATGCTCCGAAAGAAATAAAAATCAAACATATCGTTCATTGCTACAAAGCTGATCCTGCATACGGCGAAGGTGTTGCGGAGGCTCTCGGCATTCCAATGAGTGATGTAAAAATAGATGAATAACATGTTTTTTATTCTCATTTAAAGAAATTAATTGAGAAAAAAGATAGCAGCTTGCCACAACAAGTTAGCTATCTTTTTCATTTTTTACCGTTTTTTTCTTTTCCTGAATTGATGAAAAAGCGCTGTAATTTTATCAAAATTGATGTCAATGTCATTTTCATAGGCATGCTTAACGCCGTAACCGAGTGCAAGCGTTAAAGAAGAAGCGATCACGCCCCCGGCGGCTGAGCCTGCTCCCGGGATAAACTTCACGACTTGCCGGTATAGCGTTTGGCCGACAGTTTTTGCCGCTGTAATGATAATTAAATCTTTCGCGTCTTTGAGTGACAATTGTTTTCCGTACAAAGCCGACAGCTTTAAAAGCAATCCCACTTGTAATGCAGTGAGCGGCACGACGTCAGAACCCGGAATCGGTACAGCTCCGATGGCACCGGCTGATACACCTGCCGCTACAATCCACCGGTTCGCCGCTGCCGATTTATCACTCATGCTTTTTGCGAACAGAAGGTCCTTTCCTCTTTTTTTTAAAAGGTCAAGAATTTGGTTTTTAAGCTCGTCTATATTTTCGCCAGTTTTGGACGAGATCGGAATGACATCGTATTTATTTTCCGTATAACTTTTTATAAATTGGACAAGGCCATCAATATCCTCTGCGGCGTCAATCTTATTCAGCACAATAAGGATATTTTGGTTATGCTGTTCTATCTCTTGAAACCGCTCTTTCTCGCTTTCAGAAAAAACCGTCCCCGCCGCATTTGTAAAAAATAAGATGATATCCGCTTTTTTAATAAACTCAAGCGTTTTTTTAGGGTTTTCATCATTTGGATCGTTCAAACCAGGGGTGTCCATAAACTTTATTTTTTCAAGCCCTTCGTGATTGTAAGGATCGATGCTTACCGTTTCACCTGGCCTTGGGTTCGTTCTGGCGACATTTTTACCTAATATTTGATTGATCGTCGTTGACTTTCCTGCATTTACCTCGCCAACCAAGGCGATGAGCAGTTCCTTGTCAAGCTGGTCGTTTATCTTCTTCATTTCTTCAGCATAAGCCTTATTAACTGCCTGGATAAACTCTTCCCTCCTGCTTTCATCCACACACATCAACTCCCTAGATCAGAAAACTACATTCATATCTTAACTAATTCCCTTTTTTATTAAATTAATTCCATAATGATTACTTCAGTTAATATATTTTACTACAGCAATAGCAAAATACCAAAAGCGCCAGATGCAATAGCAAACCTGGCCTGCCTTTGGATTAGATTTCCGCCATGTACCTAGTTGTTCTGCTTTTTTATATAATCAAAACCACCCGTGTGAACGGGTGGT
>NZ_QCZG01000020.1 GCF_003097615.1 Pueribacillus theae | reverse complement strand
TCACATATCACCACCAGACCTCAGGTAGTGCTGTTTACTTTGTTTTCATAAATCTTTTGACACTACCGAAATTATTTCGGCGACCTACAAACAGCCGCCGAAACTGGTCATATACTATTTAGAAGAAGCTTCCTCAAGGTACAGATCAACGAGTTCATCACCAATTTTTTCTCGGACATTTTTAAGCACGATAGGTTGTGCTTTTTCACGGAATGGTTTTAAGCCCTCTCCCGTTATTTCAGATACTTCTACCCCATTATCTTCTAGGGTTTTGACGTATTCTTCATCCCTTTCGTCTGTAAACGCTATTGCATTTTGAAGGGCTTCACTAAAGCAATCGTCAACAATCGCTTTCAAATCATCTGGTAAACTTTGATAAAATTCCAAATTCATCATAATAGGAAAATATTGATACACCATTTTCATATCAATCGCATATTTCTGAACTTCATATAGCTTTGACATCGCAATAATTTCAAATGGAGTCTCCTGGGCGTCTACAGTTCCTTGTTGTAAAGCAGTATACAATTCAGGAAAAGGAATCGGTGTAGGGTTTGTTTCTAAAGCATTCCAAGCATCAATGTGATTTGAACTCTCTTGCGTGCGAACCTTTAAACCTTTTAAGTCTTCCACCGACTTAACCGGCAAATCTTTCGTTGATAAAACTCTGAAACCTTCATCTCCAAAACCTAATAGTTTAAGACCTTTTTCTTCAAATTTTGGCCCTAGTTTTTCTAACACCGGACCGCCTTCCCTAATCGCATGTCTTGCTTGTTCTTTTGATTCCAATACAAATGGAATATCAAAGATTTCCATCTCAGGCACAAAGTTACCGGCTACTCCTGTCGTTGTAAAAGTTGCGGTAATATTTCCATTCTGAACCCCTTCAAGTACTTCTCTTTCTCCGCCTAACTGACCATTCGGATATAGTTCGAATTTAATTCTTCCGTCACTTTTCTCCTCTATCTCATTTTTTAATTTCAACAATGCCTCTTGTATTCCAGTTCCTTCTGATGGGCCAGAATGAGCAAGCGTTATCGTGAATGTTTCTTCGTTCGAGCCTGAATCATCGCTAGAAGAACCTGTATTGCCTGTTTCCTCATTACTACTACTAGAGGAGCATCCACTGGCGATTACAAGGATGAGTGCCAAAAACAACGCTAATATTTTTGCATTTGTAAACTCTTTCAATTGTACATCCCCCTTATTTATATAGTTAGTTCAGTTAATTCCTATCTTTCTTTGCCCTATAAAACAGTTGTTTTCTCAACAATTCTTTAAAAAAGTCTACTAACATATCTAACCTTCATCGAATCTATAACTTTATATTACTTTTTCAAAACATTGTTTTATTCCGATAATGTGACCCTATCTTTATCTAGCTGTTGAATAGCCGCTTGGCGTGGAGTTATTTTTTGTTCGGCGGACTGGCTAAGCATTGATTTCGTTGCTCCTGATATTTGTTTATTCAGATATCCGAGAATGCTTTCTACGTCCGGGGATACATTTTTATACATTAAAGCGCCGAATATTCCTCCACCTCCACTATTCGCAATAAAGTCTGGAATGACATATACCTCTTTTTCAAACAATATTCTCTCTGCTTCTTCTGTTACTGGTATATTTGCCGCTTCTACAATTAGCTGCGCTTTAATGGATGACTGATTATCCTCATTGATCGCATCAGCAATAGCTGCTGGTATAAGCACATCTACTTCTTGCTCTAACCAAGCTGAACGAGGTAGATTTTCATATTCTGCAGGGAGCATTTCTCGATGTATGTTGCCTTTTTCATCTTTTGCTTGTAGGAGAAGATCGATATCAAGTCCATCAGGGTGGAAGATTGTACCATTTACATCTGCTACAGCAACAATTTTAGCACCTTCTTTAGACAAAGATTTAGCCGTAGTAGCTCCTACACTTCCAAAACCTTGGATTGAAACCGTTGCAGCGTTTATATCTTTGCCAAGCCATTGAACTGCTTCTATTGTAGCTACCGAAACTCCGTACCCTGTCGCAACCTCGACAATCGGAATTCCATCAACTGACAATTGTAAGCCTTTGTTCAGATTACTCATAATCATCTCTTTATTATCTAGTTTATTGAGTAAAGCTTCTGCACTTGATTGAAGTCCTAGATCATGTACGATAATATGTTCAATATCCTCTTTACGAGTTCCTAAATCTTCACTTGTACCCCACATATGCATAAGAATTGGCTTATGCGCTTCTAAAAAACGTTTAAGGACTTCCTTACTATCAGGTGCCGTCGACGGGTAATCAATCCCTCCTTTGACTCCTCCAATCGGCTGATCCAATGCAGCAACCTTTAACGTCATCGTTCGAGCCAATCGCTGCACTTCTTCCTTCGTTACCCCCTCTCTCATTCGAATTCCTCCACCTGCAACTCCATTAACAACCGAATCAAATGCTACATAGCCTTTCGCTTTCGTTATAGGGTCTGTCCATTCTGTTACTAAATAAGAAGTTAGCATGTTTTATTCCTCCACATTTAAATTGTTTTTATTGATCCACTTATGATAAACGTACGCGGCAATCACTAATACGATATAGGCAACCATGACTAACGGTGCATCAACCATCGAAAAGAAAATAAAGAAAAGACTCGAAAGAATACCCGCCCAACAAAAGAAAGACAAAACACGAGGACGAATGCGAATCTCGGCTGCTTCGTAATCTGACTTAAATAGTTTCGGAGCCTTTCTTGCCCCAAACCCTGTAAATACAGCTGCCGCTAGAAATCCTACGGTAATCATTAAACCACTTGCATCTAAACTTATACCTGATAAAATCAATAAAACTCCAAATACAAACCCCGTTATTAATCCAGCAGTTGGGATTTCATTTTTTCCATGTAATTTCGTGAATATCTTAGGAGCTAATCCGTCCTTTGCTATTGCATTTAGTTCTTGTGGGATAATCATAACGGCTACATTCAGTGTTGTTGCAAGCGCTAACAAAGCACCGATACCAATAAACGTTACGAAACCTGGTGATAAGAATTGGGTTGCAATCGTTGTTAAACTTAAATCACCAGTTGCTAATTCTTCTGCAGGCACCAATCTAGATACGGCTAACGTTACAAAGAAGTAGATTAAAGCAACAAGAAGCAAACTAATAATGATAGATAGAGGCAAATTTCTCTTTGGGTTCTTTATATTTCCCCCTAACTCAGTTATAATGTTATACCCTGCATAGGCAAAAGAAGCTAATGCAGCTGCAATGAATAAGCCAGAAAAACCATTAGAAAGAAAAGGTAAATCCGAAGGAGGTGCAGGCTCTCCGATTATTAAACCTGGAAACGCAAAAATCAAAAGCGCCGCTATCATCCAAATAACCATAATGACTTGAATGGCGTTTGTTGTCTTAAGACCAAAGAAATTAATGATAAAAAAGAGCGCTAAAACACCTAATGAAGTAGGAATCAGCGGTGCATTAGGTAAATACATTTGTAAAAATTGGGCAAGGGCGATGGACATCGTGCTCAACACACCAACGGCCGCGAATAAGATCG
This sequence comes from Pueribacillus theae, assembly GCF_003097615.1. Lineage (NCBI taxonomy): Bacteria > Bacillati > Bacillota > Bacilli > Caryophanales > Bacillaceae > Pueribacillus > Pueribacillus theae. The sequence goes on along the minus strand of NZ_QCZG01000020.1, from coordinate 63,750 downwards.
AAAGCCCCGCTAATAATCCCATAAATGGTGAAAGCAATTTTTTATTATAATGATAAGTACCTCCACTTTCGGGAAACATAGCACCAAGCTGCAAATAGGCAACGCTTCCAAAAATAGCTGGAATAACAGCAATGAGATATACGATATAGAGCGATGACCCTGTTTTTGCAGCGATCGAACCTAGAAAAGCAAAAATAGATGCACCAACCATCGATCCGACAATCACAGCAATAGCCCCTATTAAACCCATCTTTTGTTCAGTGCCCGTTTTTTTGCTAACTTCTGACTGAACAAGTTCACTTCCAGTATTCATCTAATCCATTCCACCTTTACGATTTTTTAGAGTTTTTCCATATCAAAAATATTGGTAATGGACTTAGTACTTTAGGGCAATTGTTGTTATAAACCTTCCTACAAAAACTTAAGATTTCCTTATCGTACGTCACCATGCCCTTTTTTCAACAAAAGCTAGGATACCGCTTTCTTTACCGAGAATATTTTCACCCTCCCATTCGCAATATTTACACTATTGGTAATTTCATAATATTATATATTGTTTATCCGGTCAATATAATTTTGGCCGGATAAACACTTTTAGGATGTTTTTTTGGGAAATTTTTAAACTCTTATAAAGCAAGTCTAAGAATCAACTACATTACTTAAACGGATTATATGGTATGTTGATAATTTTCTTCAAGAATATGTTTTTCAGTACTTATACGATCAAGAACATATTTTGCAATCCGTTCATTATGCGTATAAGTATCTCCGAGAAGTGCTGCGCTTCTTGTCACGCGTTTAAAAAATAAATGCAAGTCATTTTCCCATGTAAAGCCAATTCCACCTTGCATTTGAATTGCATCACCTATCACTTTTTTCGAGGCAGTTGAAGTATACGCTTTCGCAATTGAAACGGCTGATTCGGCTTCGGCATCCCCAGCTTCGAGTGCCCATGCTGCATATTCAATCGCAGACTTCGCACTTTCTACTTGTAAGTACATATCAGCTGCCATATGTTTCAACGCTTGAAACTTTGCAATCACTGTATTAAATTGCTTACGCTGTTTTGTATACTCGACAGTATCATACAATGCTCTTTCTGATGAACCAACCATTTCCGAAGCTGATAAAAGTGCACCTAATTGCTCAACCTTACACATTAGTTTATGACCAATACCCATCCCTAAGCCTTGAACGATGTCAGTCTCCAACAATGGATAATCATCTAGGTATACATCATAAATTGGATAGGTTTCGTCAAAACCTGTCCTTTTTCTGAAGCTTACAGCCGGATTGCTTCGATCTAACACAACAACCGTTTCTTCTTCTAACGGTGTATAACCTGTTCCTGGGATTCGAACAGTTGCAATAATCTTATCAGCATCCGCTGCAAATGGCACTTCTAAAAGTTTTCCGGATAGCGAAAACCCCTTTTCGGTTCTTATTGCCATCGTCTCATAATTGCGCCATGCAATCGTAAGCATCGATTTTCCTGCTTCAACATCGTTAATCAAATTACCATGTTGTTCACATGTTTTTAAAGCATATAACCCAACCAAATTTTCTAACAATGGATAGGGAAGCACAGCACGTCCTGCTTCCTGAGAAATCAAAATTGCATACGTTACACCTGTAACCTTTCCTTCGTTTGGCTCAAGAATCCCTAGCAAGCCTTGTTTCCCAAATAAACTTTGGATTTCGTCTGATACCGTTGGGTTGTTCATAAATGCCCTTACGTCAACAATTTGACAATATTTTTCAAGCATGTCACGTACACTTTTTTGAACCATTCTCTCCTCTTCTGAAAAGCCAAAAAACATGTTCACACACCTCACTTAGGCATTCCGAGTATCCGCTCGGCAATGATATTTTTTTGGATTTGTGTTGAACCAGCATAAATAGTCGCACCACGTGAATCAAAATAAACCTCTTGCATCTTGCCACGACCAACGCTTTCCTCACCCCAGTAAGGAGCTTCCTCAGCAAGAATTTCTATTCCTAACTCTCCCAACTTAACGCGAGTTGTCGTATAGAATAGTTTTTGAAGTGATGCTTCAGGCCCTAATTTTCCTTCATTTAAACGCTGGCTTATTGACTTTAATGAATGGTAATGCATAATCCGGATTTCAGTATAAATCTCGGCAAGCTTTTGGCGATAGTAGCGATTGTCCTTAACAAGAGTGGCATCCGATGTTCTCAAGTCGCCAGCCACTTTCGCAAGGACATTAAATTCATTTTGAAAGCGAATGAGTTGACCAGGCGAAAGTGTGCCTCGTTCGAAACTGAGCGTGCCCATTGCAACTTGCCAGCCGTTATTCACACCACCAACAACATTTTCTTTCGGTATCCTCACATTATCAAAGAATACTTCATTAAATTCTCTGCTTTTATTTAATTGAACAAGTGGACGAACGGTCACACCCGGATTATCCATCGGGACGAGAAAAAATGTAATACCTTTATGTTTGGGCGCATCTTGATCGGTACGAGCAAGTAAAAAACACCAATCAGCATGATGCGCAAGACTCGTCCAGACTTTCTGACCATTAATTACCCATTCATCACCATCAAGCACTGCTTTTGTTTGGAGTGATGCTAAATCTGAACCGGCATTTGGCTCTGAAAAACCTTGACACCAAATTTCATCACATCTGAGAAGCGGAGGAATGTAGCGCTTTTTCTGTTCCTCTGTACCGAATTGGAGTAATGTTGGGCCAAGCAATAATCTACCCAAAACATTCGGGCCATCGGGCACATCTAGTTTACCCGCTTCCTCACCATAGATAATCTCTTCAACAAGTGTTAATCCTTGTCCTCCATACTCCTTTGGCCATGAAATTCCTAAGAAACCGCCCTCGTAAATTTTTTTATCTAACTCATTCAAAAATTTTCCGCGCTCCAGCTCGTCTTCGGGTAACTTAAACCTGGGTGTTCCCCAGCCTTCAGGCAAATTTTCATGTAGCCAATTTCGCACTTTTTCGCGATAAGCTTCCTGTTCAGGTGTATATGATAAATCCAAGATGTTCACCTCTGACCTTTTTAATTTTGAAACAGACTTATTAAACTTTGATCTCTATACTTACCAATTTACAAATCACCTAGTTTAAAGGTCCACCAGCAACATAAATTACTTGACCATTTACAAATGAGGATGCACTATCACAGAAAAACGCAACCGCATTTGCAATGTCGGCAGGCTTCCCGCTACGTCCAACCGGAATCGTGGAAACAATGTTATTAACGAATGATTCAAAAGAAATACCAATACGTTCTGCCGTTGCTTTCGTCATGTCTGTTTCAATGAAACCAGGCGCAACAGAATTTGTTGTAATCCCGTATTTTCCTAGCTCAATTGCCAGTGTTTTTGTAAAGCCTTGCAAACCAGCTTTTGCCGCGGCATAATTCGCCTGTCCGCGATTTCCCAGTGCAGAGCCTGAAGAAATGTTAACGATTCGACCATATTTGTTTTCCACCATATATTTTTGAACAGCGCGGGCACAATTAAACGAACCTTTCAAATGCACATCCATCACTGTTTGCCAATCGTCGTCTGTCATTTTGAACAATAAATTGTCGCGAATAACACCTGCATTGTTGACTAAAATATCGACTTTACCAAATTGATCAACGACTGATTCAACAGCCTTATCCACTTGTGCAGAATCAGCAACATTTGTGATTTTTATTATCGCTTCATAGCCTTTGTCACGAAACTCTTTTGCTGTTTCCTCTAATGCGGTTTCATTAATATCGAGGAGAGCGACCTTTGCACCTTCTTCGGCAAATTTCGTTGCAATTTCTTTTCCAATTCCACGACTTGATCCCGTAACAATCGCTACTCTCCCATCAAATCTCGCCATATCAATCCCCCATTTCTAAAGTTTCAAAAATCAAAGAGCTATATGAACCCTACTTTCTTTTAGAGGTATCTATTAGTCCAAATTAACAATTGTTCTTCCACGAATTTTCCCTTTCAGTATTTCAGGCAATGTTGAAGGCAATTGTTCAAGTGTTACTTCACTTGAAATATAATCCAATAAGTTATCAGGTTTTAAGTTTGCCGCTAATTGCTCCCACAAACTCCTTCTCTTCTCCATTGGGCAATAGACCGAATCGATGCCAATGAGTGTCACTCCGCGGAGAATAAATGGGTGAACAGTGGTTGCAACTTTAGCACCTCCAGTAAGCCCGCTAACCGCAACCGCGCCTCCATATTTTGTCGTACTAAGCACATAGGAAAGGGTGTTTCCTCCTACTGGATCAACTGCTCCTGCCCAACGCTGCTTGTCTAACGGACGAACCTTTTCAGGAGACACATCTGCACGCGAAATCACTTCAGCCGCACCGAGTTTCTTTAAGTAATCATGTTCGGATTCTTTACCTGTACTTGCTACAACATGAAAGCCCCGTTTTGCTAACATGGCAACCGCCATGCTTCCAACTCCTCCGGTTGCACCTGTCACAAGAACAGACCCTTTATCCGGATTAACACCATGTTCCTCTAAACCTTGAATCGACAGACCTGCAGTAAAACCTGCTGTTCCAAAGACCATTGATTCTTTCAAGCTTAAACCCTTTGGCAGCGGTACAACCCAATCAGAAGGCACTCGCGCGTACTCACTAAATCCTCCGAAATGTGATACGCCCAATTCATAGCTCGTAACAATGACTTCGTCCCCTTCACGGAAGTTTGGATCTTTTGAAGTGACGACTACTCCTCCCAAGTCAATACCTGGAACGAAAGGATATGAGCGAACAATTTTTCCATTCGGGTCTCCAGCTAAACCATCTTTATAATTAACACTTGAATATTTCACTTTGATTAACACATCGCCATCTGGCAAATCTTCTAAAGACAAATTTTTTATATCTACTGTAAAGCGATCTTCTGTTTTATCAACGACTAAGGCTCGAAATGAATTCATTTTACACCTCACATAACATTACTAATATTTGACACGTTTATCACAACTGCTCATTTTCTACAATTGTTGCGATCCCCATGCCACCGCCAATACACATCGTTACTAAACCATATCTTGAATTTCTTCTTTTCATTTCATGAATTAACTTCACCATTAAAATGGCTCCAGTTGCACCAATTGGATGTCCTAATGAAATTGCACCCCCGTTGACATTCACTTTTTCAATGTCTAATCCTAATTCATTTACGACAGCTACAGATTGTGAAGCGAAGGCCTCATTCAGTTCAATAAGATCGATATCTTCTACCTGTAAGTTGGCTCTCTTCAAAGCTTTGCGAACCGCATCAACGGGCCCTATACCCATAATTTCCGGGCGCACACCGGCAACAGCTTGGGATTTAATCGACACAAGTGGTTGAATGCCAAATTCAGCTGCTTTTTCAGCGGACGCGAGGACAAGCGCTGCCGCACCATCATTAATCCCAGATGAATTCCCAGCGGTAACGGTTCCACCCTTTTTAAAAACAGGTCGCAAGTTGCTTAGAGCTTCCAATGTCGATTGTGGTCTTGGGTGTTCATCGGTATCAAAAATGGTAACGTTTCCTTTCTTATCCGTTATTTTGACGGGGACAATTTCTTCTTTGTAATACCCTTTTTCAAGTGCATTTGCAGCTCTCTGCTGGCTCATTAGTGCAAATTTATCTTGTTCTTCTCGAGTAATATTGTATTCTTCAGCAACATTCTCTGCCGTAATTCCCATAGGAGCGTCTCCCTTATCGGGTGGAGCAGCATGAAGTTCGAGAAATCTTGGGGGTATTCGACTGTAAGCTGTTGATGGTTTCTCTAATATATAAGGAGCTCTAGTCATACTTTCCACTCCTCCCGCTATATAGAGATCACCTACACCGGATTGAATCCCTTGAGCTGCATAATTAATTGCTTGCAACCCTGAACCGCATTGCCGATTAAGTGTAATGCCACTTATGGATATTGGTAAGCCCGCTAATAGTGCTGAATATCTACCGATATTTGCATTCGCACTTAGCGTATTACCAAAAATGATATCTTCCACATCTTCCGGGTTTACACCGCTTCGTTCAACTGCTTCTTTTACAACTAAAGAAGCATATTCTTCTTCAGGCACATCTTTTAATTGACCATGAGATTTAGCAATCGCAGTACGAACACCCGAAATAATGACGGCTTTTTTCAAAAGTTTCACTTCCTTCTATTAAACTACAGAAACTGACTAAAAAATTATTTAACTTTTGATTTTGGACCCATTGGTTCTGGTAGAAATGGACCGTCTCTTTTCTCTAAAAAGGCTTTTATCCCTTTCTCTTCTGCCAACTTCATAAATTCTTCTCTTTCTTTCGAATGAGCTGTATGACCAAGTGTTGATATAGGTGCAGTATATTCCATTGCGCTAGCCAGTCCAGCTGCTAACGTGCCTTGCATGATCAATGATTTCATATATCGAACAGAAAGATGAGGAACTTTTGCGACTCTCTCAGCTACATACATTACAGTATCCATTAATTTTTCAGGAGGAACACATTCATTTACCAAACCGATTCTTTCTGCTTCCTTACCGTCAAAATGATCCCCTGTGTACAACCATCGGCTAGCATGCTGCCTACCACATAAAGCAGGGATTAGAAAAGTACTATTGGAACAGTGTCTAATTTCTGGTTGACCAAATACAGCTGTTTCAGAACAATAGGCCATGTCGGATGCCATGGCTAACCACATGCTACCACCTAAACAATACCCTTCCACTGCTGCAATAACGGGTTTCTTTAAATTAAAGAAGTGTAGCTGCCTCCTTACGATTGCATCGTCAGCTTCTTGCCAAAATGCAATAAAATCACCTACCGTATCAAATCTACCTGGATCTAAGACATTTTTTTCACCTGGCTCATTCGCCATATCATATCCTACGCCGAAGTGCCCATTGCCTGTAATCACCATACAATTTACACCGTCATCAGCATCCCCCTCATCAAGAGCAAGGTGAATTTCACTTTCTAATTCATCACTTAAAGCATTTAGTTGCTTCGTGCGATCAAAGGTAATTTTAAGAACCTTCCCAATCCTTTCAAGCTTCACCCACTTATATTCGTATTCTCCAGGAATTACTTTTTTATCATTATTTGCGAACATAGAAATACCTCCTATTTAATAATTTGTTTAAAACTTTTTTTCATTACTTTATAGACCTTTGGAAGCCAAACTAAATTTATGTTCATTCCCCCTTTACTTTTTATAAAATTAATTTTCAAAATGTTTTCCTAATATCTATAATATTATAAAAAAAATGACCAGTCAATATTATTTTGTCTGGTCAGTATTTTAATATATACAAATAATTAAAAAGGTAGTTCGATCCCTAACTCCTTACGGATTTGTTTATAGTCATTCATTAATTGTTCCCCATCAAACCCTCTTTCATTTGCCTGATCTACCCAATTGTTCCATGTTTCTTCAGCTGATTGTTTAAATTCTTTTTCAGCTTCTGGAGACAATTTAATAATTTCTCCCTTACCCTCCACCAATTTCTCTAATTCTTTCCACGCGTTAGCCTCTTGTTTTTCATAGTTATCTACTAGCATTTCACTAAATTCCGGTAATATATCTTCTACAAAAAGATTTCTTAAATCTTCTGGCATTTTTTCGAGAGCTTCGGTTCTTATTACTGGTCCACTAATTGGTAAATACATTTTGAGATCCACAATGTATGGTGCAGGTTCATATAATTTAATACCCATTCCCCCTACTGTCGACCACAACGCAGCATCAATTACCCCTCGCTGAAGGCCTTCGTACAAATCGGCTAGGTCTAACTGAACTGGTGTGACTCCCCACTCTTCAAAAACTAAATTCCAAGTATCATTTGTAACAGCAACTTTCATTCCTTTCATATCGTCAACTGAGCGAATTTCTTTTGTACTATATATGACGAACGGATCGCTTGCAGCACCAACTTTGGAGTATGTGATTTTATCTCCCCAAACACCTTCTCCATGTAGTTCCATAAATTTTGTTTGGACATTTGCGATATCTCTTACATTCTCAAAAGAAAATGGAAGCTCTAGAAGCGACAATTTGAATAAATCTGTATCATAAAAATATCCGGGTACCCCTAAAGCCATATCATAAAGTCCACCGTTTAAATCATCTAAAGTTGAAGTGACTGAACCTAGAACCGCACTATGGTGGAAATTTATCTTAAGTTGGCCATCTGTTTTTTCCTTAACAACTTCTTCCATAGGTTCAAAAACATTTGCCGCTAGATGATGAGTGGCAGGAAACACATTATTAAAATCTAATTCTATTACTTTTGATGTTCCTGTAGATTGCTCTTGTCCTTCCTCTTGTTTACCTCCAGTTGAACCACTGCAAGCAGAAATAAGCAATACCAGTAAGGATAGATTAAAAATTAAAAAAAGTTTGTTTTTAAATAACATAGTTAAATTCCCCCTCATAATCCATAATTAAATTCTACAAACTGTATCACCAAAGAATAATGAACATTTAAACTCTAGCATTCTATTTTCCTTTACATTATATTCACCCTCCTGATAACTAACTTTTGATTAAGTTATTTTAAAAGGAGGAACTTGGTAAGAACAATGCTAATGTAGGAAAAATAAAAAGCAAAACGATCATGATTACTAAAGGAATAACAAATCTTAAAGCTCCTTTGAAAATGGTGTTCAATCCTCCCATTTCTGGTGCAACATCATTAAGAACAAAACATAACATGCCAATCGGTGGTGTAATCATGGCCATTTCAATAAGTAATACAACAATGACACCAAACCAGATCAAATCAACTTCTAGTGCCACAAGTGTAGGTAAGATAATCGGCAATGTAACGACAATCATCGACAATGAATCCATTACTGCTCCTAAAATTATATACATTAAAACAATAAGCATTAAAATACCGAGAGTTGATAAATTAGTAGAAGTTAAAAAGTCACTTAGATAAGTTGGGATTTTCGTTAGAACCATGAAATAACTTAAAATAAATGCTCCAACTACAATAGCAAATATAAAGCTAGTTGTTGTTAATGTACTATTTAAGGCGGTAATGAAACTTTTTAGCGTAATTCTTCTTCTTATTAAACCAATTACGAGAGCTCCAAACGCACCAACCCCAGCGGCCTCCGTAGGAGTGAATAAGCCGAAATACATTCCGCCTATTACTAAAATAAATAATAGGGCAATCGAATATATAGACTTAAATGAACTGAACTTCTCTTTCCAACTTGTTTTTTCAACAGCTGGACCAAATTGGGGTTTAATAAGAACGGATACATAAATAGTTATCATATATAATAAAGCTAGTATAATCCCCGGAATAATCCCCGCTATTAGCAGCTTACCTATAGAAACCTCAGTAATTAATCCGTATACAATAAAAGCTGTACTTGGAGGAATCAAAATACCAAGTGTTCCACCTGCTATAATCGCACCAGCAGATAATGATTTATCATAACCCGAATTAAGCATTTCTTTCGAAGCGACAACTCCCATTGTTCCCGTATTAGCTAAACTTGATCCAGATGCAGCAGAAAAAATAGCTGACGCACCTACTGTAGCTATACCCAATCCACCTCTTAGTGAACCTGTCCAAACTCTAAACATATTAAAAAGCTCACTGCTAATTCCAGAAATATATAGCAGCTGTCCCATTAAAATAAACATTGGAATTGTAGCTAAAGTGTAACTAGATGTTTGATTCCATACTATTGTATGTAAACTAGTGGATACGGCATCCCAGCCACGAATATAATAAATGCCAATAATTGCAGGAACCATCATTGCAATCGCAATTGGAACTCGAATAGCCATCAATACAAACATTACGATTATTCCTATAAACCCAATAACTTCAACTGGCATTATTACTCTCCTTTATTTTTTTTATATTGAACTTTCATTTTATTCCTGTTCAAGTGTTGGTCTAAATACTTTTACTAAGTTTAACAAGGCGACTAAACTCCAAAAAATGAAACCAATGCCAACTAAAAATACGAATGGGTAAAGCTGCACCTTTAGTATGGCAGTTGTTCGAAGAGTAAAGAAATAATCAATGGCAACTTGAATATTGATGATTCCAATTAATCCACAAAAGAAAAATATTAATAAATAAGCAATTCCATCAAAGAATCTTTGGGTTTTTTTCGAAAAACGATCAACGATTAACCCAATCGAAACATGGCCATTGATTTGTTGCACATACGCCAAACCCAACATCACTAAAACTACCAACATTAACTGAACAAGTTCATAATCTCCTAATACCGCATGGTTAAATTTTCGCATAATGACAGAAATTGTGATAAATATCATCATAACGGCTTGAACAAACATGGAAATATACTTCGCATATCTGGATAGCAAAGTTATAGACCTATCAATTCTATTCATCAATACCAACCTCCTCACCTTGCCTTTTCTTTGAAAGCTTATTGACCATTGTTCATTTAAACTTTAAAACTCATTTTCAAAACCCATCCGTATTTCCACATTACTAAATTTTCAAACCCTTCTCTAAAAATCCATATCGTATAAATGGTATGTCCAGTCAATATAATTTCGACTGGTCATATTACTTTTTTAAAAGGTTTTGCCATGTAAAAAAACCTTTCAATAAATCAACATTATCAGAGGTGTTCTATATTGTGTACCATTTTAAGATTTATACATGTCAAGTTTTTATATTTATTTAGTGATAATGCGCTTCGCTTTAAATTCAAAACGATCCAAAGAGTTAACGGCTACTAATTCAACTTCTGGTGTAATGTTGAATTTAGCCTTTATTTTATCTTTGACATTCTTTATAAAATCTACTGCATCGGTTTCAGATCTGCATTCAACCTGTAACTTCAATTTGAACAAAGCTCCTGTCTCTTTACGAATAGAGGAACTGTCCTTAACGATTCTAAATTCACCGCCAAATCCGTTGACTTCTTTCAATGCAGATTCAATACCAGAAGGCCATACCCTAACACCTGAAATTTTTAACATATCATCGGATCTTGACAAAATACCTCCCGGGAAAACATGAGAAGTTCGTCCACAAGGACAATAATCTTCAGAATAAAGAACATAATCATCAGTCCACCACCGAATTAGCGGTTGAGCATCTGTTTCTAACGTCGTTAAAACTAGTACCCCTCTTTCACCAGGTTGAACCGGTTCTTTTGTCTCTGGATCTAAAACTTCCCAAATAAAATGATCCTCTTGCATATGAACACCCTTCTGTTCTTTGCAAGTATATCCCCATCCCATAGCTTCCATCATACCTGGGCAATCAAAAACTTTCACACCCCAAGTTTCTTCAATTCTGCTTCGAATGACAGGGTCTGATCCACCCGGTTCCCCACTTAGAACAATATATTGAAGATTGAGGTCTTTCCGAACGTGAATGCCTTTCTTTGAAGCAAATTCTGCTAAATGGAAGGCATAGGAAGGAGTCATAAAAGCACAAGTTACTCCATATCTCTGCATCACTTGCAATTGTCTGTCGCTTGACCCAATACCCATGCTAATGACGGAGCAACCAATTCTTGTTGCACCCCAATGCACAAACCAATATCCTAAAAATAGTTGGGGATTAATTATATTTTGTACAACGTCTTCTGGACGTATTCCAAAAGCCCAGTAACTTCTTGCTGATCTTTCTGTTACAACCTCTTGGTCTCTAAATGTTAATAAAGAAGTTGTCGGTTGCCCAGTCGATCCAGAAGATGAATATAACCCAGAAATCTGCTTTAAAGGAACTGTCAGATAATCACCATATGGGGGGTGTTCCGCTTGACTTTTTCGTATGTCATCTTTTGTAGTGATTGGTAGTTTCTTTAAATCTTCAATTGTTCTTATATCAGAAGGTGAAACACCAGCTTCCTTAAATTTTCTTTGATAAAAAGGGGTCTGATAAGCTTGTTCAATTATTTTTTGTAGTTTATCCTCCTTTAGCCTAAGCAATTTATCTCTTGACATTGTCTCCATTTCAATATCCCAAAATTCTGAATAACCAATTTCTTTTGTCTGCAAATCATAAGCCCGTTGTCTCGACATTACTTCATTTACCATACATACACTCCCTAATAAAACTCGTATTTTGAAAAGCATAAGCAAACCGATTGGAAAAGCGGCATCAACTTCTAAGTTCGACACCGCTTTAATTGTAAAAAACCTGTGATACCTTGGCTTTTGAAGCAACAAATCTACTTTGTATGAAGCTTATTGTATTCTTTTAATGGTCTTACCTTTAATTATTCAGTAAACATAGCCTTATAGTAATCTTTTTCAGAAGAAATACCTACATGAATATGTTGTACTTCTGTAAATTCTAATAAACCATAAATTCCTGATTCTCTTCCAAAACCGCTATGTTTAAATCCTCCGAATGGAGCTTTGTTACTGATAAGGGCAGAATCATTAATAAGCACCATACCGGTTCTCATTTTCTTTGCAACTTCGATTGCACGATCAATACTCCTACTCCATACGTTTCCTGATAATCCATTTGGATTATCATTTGCCATATTAATTGCTTTATCAATCTCATCATATGGGATAACAGAAATAACAGGTCCAAAAATCTCTTCTCTTGCAATTCTCATATCATTCGTCACATTCGTAAATACTGTTGGATTTATCCAATACCCTTTTTCAAATTCTTCTCCTTGAGGTTCATCACCACCAATTGCAAGAGTGGCTCCTTCTTCTTGCCCAATCTGAATATATTTTTTTATTCTATCATGTTGAACTTTTGAAATAACTGGGCCAATTCCAGCTTCTGGACCAACACCTACTTTAATTGCTTTTGTGCGCTCTACTAATTTTTCAACCACTTCATCATGAATACTGCGTGGTACAAATACTCGCGTACCATTATGACACGTTTGCCCATTATGTTGATAACCTGTAAACAACGCACCATCAATCGCAATATCTAAATCTGCATCTTCAAGGAAAATTTGAGCTGATTTTCCTCCTAATTCTAATTTCAATCGCTTTAAGTCATCCGATGCCAAATTCATAATTCGTTTACCAACTTCAGTCGAACCTGTGAAAGAAATTTTATTTACAAATGGGTGTGTGACCAAATATTCCCCTACTTCAGGTCCATCTCCAGTAATCACTTGAAGAACTCCGGCGGGAACGCCAGCTTTTTGAGCTAACTCAGCGATAAAGAGTCCATGCAATGGTGTTTCATTTGCCACTTTAACGATTACACTGTTTCCCGCAGCAAGTGCCGGTGCTATTTTCCACATCGCGAGATATAATGGCCAGTTCCAAGGAATAATTCCAACAACAACCCCTACAGGCACTCTATTCACGAAATTAAGACTTGGAATTCCCATTACTGAATTAGGAGGTATCGCCTCATATTCATAGTCCGTGCGAACTAAATCTGCATATGTTCTATAACCATCTATCGTGTTAAGTATTTCAACATCCGCTTTCGCAACCGTTGACCCTGATTCAGCGATAAGTAGCTTTGCTATTTCGTCATAATTTTCTTCCATTAAATCAGCGAGTTTATTTAATACTTGTGCACGCTCCCCAGTTGTTTTGTTCGCCCAAATACCGCTTTCAAAGGTGGCTTTAGCTGCTTTTACAGCTTTTTCAGCATCTTTCTGAGTTGCTAATGAGGCATAACCCACTACCGATTCGTCAGCAGGGTTTATTACCTCAAATTCTTTACCTTCTTCCGCGTCGACGAATTCACCGTTCACAAATAATTTGTAATGTTTTAACTGATCTTTTGAAATAACTTGACTCAATTCAATTACCTCCTAAAAATTATATGATTTAAATTTATTACCTAAGAAAAGGGATACAGAAAAAAACATCTACACCCTCATGCACTTCGTTTTTCACCACCCCCTAATCTTTAGAAACATTAAATCCTAAACAACTTTACTATTTATTTTATTTAAATATTCACAATTGTAATTTGTTTATCTGGCCATAATAAAACTCCTCATAAATTTTACAATTCATGACAAGTTAAGTTGCTTTACGGTTTCTAATTTTCTTTATATTAATTCGTTTTCTGTAGTCTTAACTCTCTTCGGAGAATTTTTCCTGCCGGAGACTTTGGCAACTCATCTCTAATTTCTATAACTGTGGGACATTTATAAGTTGTCAAACGTTGCTTGCAAAAATTAATAACATCATCTTCTGTTATGTTGTGATCCTCTTTAAGTGCAACAACAGCTTTTACCGTTTCTCCGTAATAATCATGGGGGATTCCAATGACAGCGCTTTCTTTTATGCCAGGAATTTCATATAGAATCTCTTCCACTTCTCTAGGATAAACATTATATCCACCCGTTACGATTACATCCTTTTTACGATCAGCAACGTAAAAAAAACCGTCCTCATCTCTATAAACAACATCTCCCGTATATAACCATCCATTGCGTAATGTGATCTTATTTTCTTCAGGTTTATTCCAATAACCTTTCATAACTTGAGGACCTTGAACAATCAATTCACCAATCTCACCTACAGGAACCTCTTTTGTCCCGGTTTCAAGATCAACAATCTTGCAATCTGTATCCGGAAGTGGAAGTCCAATACTTCTATCTCTTTTCTCCCCCCCAACCGGGGTTAAACAAACACCAGGAGAGCATTCTGTCAACCCAAATGCTTCTGTAAGGTTACTACCGGTGATTCTTTCGAATTGTTTTTGGACTTCTATAGGTGTTGGAGCACCTCCACTTGTACATATTTTCAGTGATTTAAGATTGTATTTCGGTAAATCAGGATGATTAATGAGCTCTACATATAAAGTCGGAACCATGCATAACATTGTTACGCGCTCTTTTTCTACAGTCTCTAAAATATCAGTTGCGCTAAAACGCGGTTTAACAATGATTGTCTGCGCAGTTGCAAGAGCGAGATTCATAACACAATTCAAACCAGTGATATGCGAGGTAGGTAAAATTAATGGAACGACTTCCTTCCCTTTTTCCAAACCTACATACCATTCAAACATTTGCCAAACACTTGCCATCATATTTTTATGTGTAAGCATTGCCCCTTTTGATACACCTGTTGTCCCTCCTGTATAAGCTAATAAAGCAACATCATCCATTTTAATAGAGGATTCCATAAAATTAGATGAATAGATGCTTAACAATGTATCAAAAGAATAAATAGTAATTGATTCGTTTAACTCAATACTTTTAGTAAAATTTTCAATTCTTTTTTTTATTTTTGTCACAATCATTTTATGTATCTTAGTTTCGTTTTGAATTTTTTTAAAACGTTCAACAAGCTCTTTTTCTATAATTAAAATATTTGTTCCAGAATCATTAATCCGATAAGAAATATCACGGCCTTTATACAAAGGATTAATGGGTACGGCAGTAGCACCAATGTTTAAAATTGCACAATAGCTTATTATGTACTCTACGCTGTTCTGCATCATTAGAGCTACTCGGTCACCTTTCGAAACACCCAAATCTTCTAAAGAGTTTGATAGCTTATTTATTTTTTCTACCAGTTGCTTGTAATTAATTGTCATATCAAAAGACTTTATAGCAACTCTATCACTAAACTTCTCAGCATTCTCTTTTATAATTTCCGTTAAAGTTCTATCTGGCTCATTTAAATATTTTCTAACTGTAGGCGGATAATTTTTATGCCAAACTCTTTCTATCAATTTTACCTCTCCTCCTATTCAACTAAAAATACAATTGAGTATCCATTCAAATTATATAATTCATAATAATATATATATATTATCCGGTCAATATATTTTTACCCTAATAAATGACCGGATAATATTTTTTATTAGTTTATTTTATAAAACCATAGTAAAATAATATTTAAATGAATTTCAAAATATCCATTCAGTATTTTTTAAAAGCCATAGGAGGTCAAATGATTAAAATGAATAAAAATGCCAGTAAAAGAAAAGAACAGCTCCTTAGAGCAACATATCAAGCTCTTTCAGTTAAAGGTTTTAGTGCAGTAACATTACAAGATATTTCTGATTACGCTGGAGTAAGTAAGGGAGTTACAAATTACTACTTTAAAAACAAGGATGATGTTTTATATCAAACGCTTGAATGGGTAACAAATAAAATTTATCATGATGATCATACTGCAATCAGCAAAGAGACAACAGCAATGAATAAGCTTAGGACATATATGTTAAGTACATTTTCAACTCCTAAAAGAAATAGAAGGGTTTATAAAGTTTATCTTGATTTTCTAGCTCAAGCAGTACATAATCCACGCTATCTTGAAATTAATAATCAGTTTTATGAAAATTGTTGGAGTATAGGAAGGGAGATTGTATCTCTTGGAATTAAGGAAGGAGTATTCTATTCGCAAGATATCGATAACGCAGCAATCACAATTCGAACCATCATTGACGGTTGTCTTACACAGTGGTTAATGAGAGATAATGAGAAACTTCCTAATCGAGATCAACTTCATGATTTTTATCGCAAAATTTGCTTTGAGGCAATCGTTGGTTTTTTAACAAATGAAAACCCTAAAAAATTAAGTATTCTAGAAGAAAATTAATTTTAGGATCTATCTAAGTACAAAATTAGATTTCTTAAGCCAATTTAATTATTCTCATATTAAAAAAAAGGAGAGTTTGCACCCTCTTTGTTGCTTATTAAGGCATTGATTGGGTCAAAAGTACGAAGTGATTATTTTAAATAAAATGCAATATATACACGCATCTCCTATATCTTTATTTGTAGTTTGATTACTAAAGTACAAAAGATATTTTGGAGATTGCGTGTTTTTTACTGAATGATTTTTTAGAATTTAATGGGCACCCTAGACTTTATTAACGCTATACATGCCCATGTGTGAATTTAATACTAATACTCCAAAATCAAAGTAACCGGCCCATCATTCGTGAGGTGAACATCCATCATGGCGCCAAATTGTCCTGTCTCAACAACGACGCCTTTTTCTCGCAATAATTGGTTAAATTGATTGTAAAGAGGTTCTGCTTTATCTGGCTTTGCGGCATTAATAAAGCTTGGCCGGCGTCCCTTTCGAGTATCGCCATAAAGCGTAAACTGGGAAACAGATAATATTTTTCCTTCAACGTCAAGCAAGGAGCGGTTCATTTTCCCTTCCTCGTCTTCAAAAATGCGCAGGTTCACGATTTTATCCGCAAGATATGCGGCGTCTTCTACATCATCATCATGCGTAATTCCCACTAAAAGTACGACACCGTAATCGATCTTTCCGACAATGTTTCCACCCACTGCAACTGATGCGTTTTTTGCACGCTGTAATACAACTTTCACCTTATCTAGCTCCCATCATTGCATCACTCTTCGAACCGAATAAATATCGTGTATTCTCTTAATCCGCTCGACAATTTTGTGAAGGTGGTTTACATTGTGAATCAAAATTGTCATGTTCACCGTCGCCAATTTATTCCGGTCTGTTCTTCCTGTTACAGTCTGAATGTCTGTTTTCGTTTCAGCTACAGCTTGAAGTACTTCGTTCAGTAAACCTCTACGATCATATCCTGTAATTTCGATGTCAACATGGTAGCTTTTATTATTTTCGCCATCGCCTTGCCATTCCACTTCGAGCAGCCTCTGTTTTGCATCGTCTGTTTTGAGGTTGGGACAATCGACTCTGTGTATGGAAACACCGCGGCCTTTTGTAATAAATCCGACAATTTCATCGCCAGGCACAGGATTGCAGCATTTCGATAATCGAATAAGCATATTGTCTACGCCTTTTACTCTTACACCGGTATCTGTTTTCCGATGTTTAGCTTGAGGCTTTGATTCTGCGATCGATTCAATTAATGACTCATTGTCCGTATTTTCATCTTTTTGTTTTCTTAATTTGTCAGTAAGCCGTGTAGCAATTTGCGCTGCGGTAATGCCGCTAAATCCGACAGCAGCATACATATCATCTTCATTGGTAAAATTAAATTTATTTGCAGTGTTTTTCAGATTTTCCGGAGTGAATACGAGCTTTTCTTCAAAACCGTGCTGCTTCACTTCTTTTTCAACGAGCTCTTTCCCTTTCGCAATATTTTCTTCACGCTTCTCTTTTTTAAACCACTGCTTAATTTTGTTTTTTGCCTGCGAACTTTTCGTTAGTTTCAACCAATCTCTGCTTGGCCCATAGGAATGTTTGGACGTAATAATTTCAACAATGTCCCCTGTTTTTAATTTATAATCCAGCGGCACCATTTTACTGTTTACTTTGGCACCGATTGTTTTGTTGCCGATTTCTGTATGAATTCGGTATGCAAAATCGATCGGAATGGAACCTGCCGGAAGTTCGATAACATCGCCTTTTGGCGTGAAGACAAGCACAGTATCGCTAAACAAATCCATTTTTAGGGATTCCACAAATTCTTCCGCGTCATTCGCGTCATTTTGCCATTCTAAAATTTCTCTAAACCAAGTTAGTTTTTTCTCGAATGCTGTTTGCGGGTTCTTTTTGCCCTCCTTGTACGCCCAATGCGCAGCAATCCCGTATTCCGCGACATTATGCATGTCTTTTGTCCTGATTTGAACTTCAACTGGATCCCCTTTCGGGCCAATGACGGTTGTGTGCAGTGATTGATACATGTTCGCTTTAGGCATCGCAATATAATCTTTGAAACGGCCAGGGAGCGGCTTCCAGCACGTATGGATAATGCCAAGGGCTGCATAGCAATCGCGAATACTGTTGACAATCACTCTTACTGCAAGCAAATCATAGATTTCAGAAAACTGTTTTTTCTGCAGCACCATTTTTCGATAAATACTGTAGATATGCTTGGGTCTGCCTGAAATTTCCGCTTTAATGGATACCGAATCAAGCTGGCGTTTAATCTCAGCTTTTATCTCTTCAACATTTCGTTCCCTTTCCGCTCTGCGTTTTTGCATCAAGTTTACAATCCGATAATATTGCTGCGGATTTAAATAACGAAGAGAAATATCCTCCAGCTCCCATTTAATTGTTGAGATTCCGAGGCGGTGTGCAAGAGGAGCGAAAATTTCAATCGTTTCATTTGCTTTCTCGATTTGTTTCTCCTTTGACATATATTTTAATGTCCGTATATTATGAAGGCGATCTGCGAGTTTTATAAGAATGCAGCGGATATCCTGCGCCATTGCGACAAGCATTTTTCGATGGTTTTCTGCTTGTTGCTGCTGCTTTGATTTAAATTTTATTTTCTTTAGTTTGGTGACGCCGTCAACCAAATCGGCAATTTCTTCACCAAACTCCTCCTTTAAATCATCAAGGGTGACATCGGTATCCTCGACGACATCATGAAGAAACCCAGCGGCTGTCGTAATATAATCCATCCCAAGTTCAACTAATATTCCTGCAACTTCAACAGGATGATTAATATATGGCTCCCCAGACTTGCGAAACTGGTTAGAGTGGGCTTCTTTCGCGTATAAATACGCTTTCTCCAAAAAAGCGATCTCGCCATCAGCCATATAATTTTTAGCCATCTCTAGTACGTGATCGATTGTCACATTAAATCACCTTTATATTATCGTTTTTATCATTATCGTTAAATTGCGGCAAACTGTAAAGCATTTCGATGGAATCTGACCCGCTGGAAAGTTATCCTTTCCTCCGTAAAATAAAAAGCGCCCTTTTTAGAAAGAGCACTTATCTTTATTCATATTTTGTTAGAACAAAAACATCGTATCCATCAAGTTTGCCTCTACCTTTAAGATAAGCCAATTCTATTAAAAAAGCAATACCTGCAACAATTCCTCCAAGACTTTCCACAAGTTTAATTGTCGCTTCAATCGTTCCGCCTGTCGCAAGCAAGTCATCGGTGATGAGCACTCTCTGGCCTGGCTTGATGGCATCTTTATGCATGGTAAGCACACCTTTTCCATATTCAAGGCCGTAATCAACGCTAACCACTTCTCTTGGCAGCTTTCCGGCTTTCCTCACAGGAGCAAAGCCTACACCGAGTTCGTATGCGACAGGGCAGCCAAAGATGAATCCTCTCGCCTCAGGCCCCACAATAAGATCAACTTGTTTGTCTTTTGCATAACGGACAATATCGTTAATCGCTTGTTTATACACTTCTCCATTTTGCATCAATGTCGTAATATCCTTAAATTTAACACCCTTTTCTGGATAATCATTAATAATCGTAATATAAGGCTTATAATCCATTAATTTTTGCCCCCTCAGTAAATGAACAATGGTTTATTTTTTTCAAAAAGGATTTAAGTTCTTCGTAAGATGAGTATAATAATGCCTTTTCAATCTCAATCATTTTTAACTTTTGGGTGTACGTTTCTGATTCTGCCAAATCTCTTTTAAGCGGTTTTGTGACGAATGAAACATTATCCTTCTTTATTGTAACAAAATTAAGTTCTGAAAACACTTTTGACATGAAGTGAATCGAATCGATAGACAGCCGCTTCGCCTTTGCTAAGCGCTCTGCTTGATGCAACGAAAATGTTTTTTGTTTCATTAGAAAAGCATAATAAAACTTAAATTGTTCACGCGATGGCACTGAATCGAAAAAATGATTCTCCGTATTGAAAAAAACAACATACGTGCGTTCAGGTTGTGTCGTTTCATACCAGTCTTTGAAATGCTGCAAATCGTAGGGCAAATCCAAAATGAACAAGAAAGGCTTTTCCCGTTCATAGCTGCCTTCATCCTTAATAGGATTATATGCATGTTGCCTCCAATCGTTTAACTGTAAAACGTCCAGCGTGCCTTCCCTAAAATAAACGAGTTGAATGTTCTCAGCCGGTAGTTTGCCAAGCTCGCTATGAATCTTTCTTTTTCCCCTTAAATCAAATAATTGCCATTCATTCACACTCATATCCAGCAACATGAGCTGCGGTTTCCTGAAACCGTTCCATTCATTTATCGATAGCTCTCCTACAACAGACACTGCCGAGCCTTGATTTATTTCATTAAAAAGGTGGCCAAAATGAAAACCAATCCCGTCAAGCGTTGCCCCATTTTCTTTTAATTGGAATTTCAGATGATTTTCCTTGCTGCCGATTTTTTTCAATTGGGAGAGCTGCTTGTTTTCAAATAAAAATTTGGGCGCAGGGTTGTCCGTACCGA
Source organism: Pueribacillus theae (assembly GCF_003097615.1). Taxonomy (NCBI): domain Bacteria; kingdom Bacillati; phylum Bacillota; class Bacilli; order Caryophanales; family Bacillaceae; genus Pueribacillus; species Pueribacillus theae. Next base: position 42,742 of record NZ_QCZG01000020.1, on the reverse strand, counting down.
AAGGTTGAAGCCTTGCTATTTCCTCAATGGTGTCAATTGTTGTATTCTCTATATGGCATACAGCATCGATCTCCGATATCGGTGTAAAATCGTCCTCCGTTAATTGTTGATGGGCTTTTTCGTTAAGGCGACGGCTTAATTCATCAATATCTTCTGTTGCAATAGTAAGGCCTGCCGCCATTTGATGCCCGCCGAATTGGGGCAAAATATCTCTGCACTCAGAAAGATTTGCATATAAATCGAAAGCGGGGATGCTTCTTGCTGAACCTTTCGCCTCACCAGTTTCCGGTTCAATTGCCAGGACGATCGCCGGGCGGTAATACCGTTCAACAAGCCTTGATGCGACAATGCCGACAATGCCGGAATTCCAGCCCTCTCCTGCTACAACAATGACTCTACCCAGTTGGTTTTGTTTCTCTACCAATTCCATTGCTTGCTTCGTTATGACATTGACAATTTCTTGCCTTTCTTTATTTAGGCGATCAATTTCTTCTGCGTACATCTGAGCTTCTTCTTCATCTTCCGAGATTAGTAGATTTAATGCAGGTTCCGCCGAATCAAGCCTGCCTGCGGCATTCAATCTTGGCCCAATCGCGAACCCAATTAGTTCTTCATTGATTTCATTTCCTTGTATGCCGGACACTTTCAGAAGCGCATCAATTCCGGGCTTTTTGCGTTTACCAATTAATTTTATGCCTTCTGAAACAATTTTCCGATTTTCATCCTTCATCGGGACTAAATCAGCAACTGTGCCAATCGCCGCCAAATCTAGCATATCTCTTGGCAATTCACCTAAAAGGGCATGCGCCACTTTAAACGCAACACCAACCCCGGCGAGCCCTTTAAAAGGATAAGAACAGCCGGGCTTTTTTGGATTGACGATGGCATAAGCTTCCGGGAGCTTCGGCGGAGGCTCGTGATGGTCAGTAATGACCAAATCGATGCCGAGCATCAAAGCCACTTCAGCTTCATAAACAGCGGAAATCCCTGTATCAACCGTAACAATCAAGTTGACTCCTTGCTGCTTTGCCCAGCGAAAGGCAGCTTCGTTCGGCCCATATCCTTCTGTAAACCGGTTCGGAATATATGTAAAAAAATCCGCTTTCAATTTTCTTAGCGTATAAACAAGCAAAGATGTGCTCGTTACCCCATCAGCGTCATAGTCACCAAATATAAGAATCCTCTCTCGATTCTCTACTGCCTGCTTTATTCTTGCAACTGTCTTGTCCATTCCATCAAGTAAAAAAGGATCATAAAACTGTGCTGCGTCAACATCCAAAAAATTTCTCGCATCTTCTTCCGTGACAATGCCTCGCGTGACAAGCAATTTTGCTGTTAATTCACTAATTGACAGCTTGCTTTGTAAATCAAAAACAGCTTGTTCGGATGCCTTTTTTAATCTCCATTTCGTTTTTGCCTTTAACATGAAATCACCTCTTAACCCTTTCTCATTATACAAGAGATGGGTAAGAGGCGATAGATATTAACAGATTAAGTTTCATTTTCTTTTTGTTCCGTAAAATCTTCATCTGGGACAACCGCTGAGTTAGTGCCGCTGTTGGTTTTTAATGATTCATTTTCTCTCTCAAGTTCTTTCACTTGGCGCTTTAGTCGATACATGCGGACGGCGCCGAAGAGAGAAACAATAACGCCGCCCATTAACACAGACCCTAATATGAGGAGCACTAAAGGTGATTCTGTTTTTGCAAATCCGTAATTCACTTCAACTGCCTCAACATTTAAGACAGCAAAGATGGCAATCAGGACAGCAAAAACCAACGCTAGAATAAAACCAATTTGGCCTTTCATCTTCTCTCCTCCTTAACAATTCTCTATGCCTCTGTTTCGCGCGGCGCTGTGCGTTTCCGCTTTAACTCTCTTCCTTTCCAAATCGCCCAAAGCTGTGCGGATATAAATAAGGATGAGTATGTGCCAAGCACGAGCCCAATTAAGAGCGCAATGGAGAAAGGACGAATCGCCTCGCTACCAAATATCGCAAGCGCAGCAGCAGCAAAAACGACGGTTAACACCGTATTTATTGAGCGTGTCAGCGTTTGGATTAAGCTTTTATTCACGATGTGAGCGATCTCTTCAAATGTTTTTATTTTCTTTTCAAAACGCATATTTTCTCTTATCCGATCAAAAGTCACGATCGTATCATTTATCGAGTAGCCAACAATCGTTAGGACCGCGGCAATAAAAGTAATGTTAACTTCCAAACGCAATAAACTAAAGATCGCAATCATGAAAAACGCGTCATGTATGAGACCAATAATTGCAGCCAGTCCCATGCGCCACTCAAACCGGACTGCAACGTAAATAATCATACCTAAAAACGCAATTAAAAGTGAGATAAATGCATTTTTGGCGAGTTCTCTGCCTACCTGGGGAGAGACGGTGCTAATGTTCGCTTCTGCTCCGAAGTCTTTTGCGAACTGTTCTTTTATGTCAGCGATTTCCTGCTGTGAGAGAACACTCGAAAAACGAGCTACCGCCATTTCTCGGTTTTCGCCAGCAAACGTCACTTCGTTAGGCTCCAGCCCCAATTTATTAAATTCGTCTAACAATACTTTTTCTTCAATCGGTTCGCCGCCTGTAATATCAACGCGCGAACCGCTTTTAAAATCTGTGCCGAGATTTAATCCGAACATTCCAAGGGCTATTCCGCCAAGAATGAGCAGAATGACAGAAAGCGCAAAAAATTTATTCCGGTGTTTTACAAAATCAAAACGGATGTTTACTTTAGGCTTTTCCCCTTTTGAAAGGTTGACAATTTCACTTTTTTTAACGCCGAATAAGCTGAACTTTTTATCTAGCGCCCTGCTGTTCACCCATAAGCCAAGCAAAAGTCTTGAACCGTATACCGCGGTAAGAAAGCTGACAAGGATACTTATAATCAGCATAACAGCAAAGCCTCTAACAGAGCTTGTACCGTAAGCGAACATGACGCCGGCAGCAATCAGTGTTGTAATATTGGCATCAAAAATCGTTGTGAATGCCCTTTTACCACCTACTTTAAAGGCAGATAACACGGAACGGCCTGCTTTCAATTCTTCTTTAATGCGTTCATACGTAAGAATATTTGCATCAACCGCCATCCCTACACCAAGAACGAGCGCAGCTATCCCCGGTAATGTGAGCACAGCTTTCATCCAGCTGAAGACAACTAAAATTAAAAAAATGTAGAAAGTCAGTGTAATGCTGGCAATAAAGCCCGGGAAACGGTAATAGCCAATCATAAACAGGAAGATAAGCGCAATCGCTATAGCACCGGCAACAATGGTTTTTTCCATTGCCTGCAGTCCAAACTGCGCCCCAATTGAAGTTGAATAAACTTCCTCCAATTCAACTGGGAGTGCACCCGCATTCAGCAAATCTGCTAAATTTGTAGCTTCTTCCGTTGAAAAATTACCTTGAATCACGACATTTTTCGTATTAAGAACTTCGTTTACACTTGGAGCAGATAAAAATTTCGGATCAGGCTTCTTCACTTCCTCTTTAAACGAATCGCCTTCCTCATAATCAAGCCAAATCACAAGCTGATTTTCGCCAGGCGGTTTATTCAAAATTTCTTTCGTTACTTTAGCGAATTTATCGGCATCCTTTAACGTTAAAGCAACCCACGGCTGGTTCGTTTCACTAAATGTCAAGCTTGCGCCATTGCTTTCAAGATCTTGGCCGCTTAACATCAGGTTGTCATCAACATCGCGAAACGTCAGTTCAGCCTGTGTAGAAAGCAGCTCGCGTGCTTCATTTTGATTTTCAACACCTGCAAGCTGAACACGTATTCTGTCCTTTCCTTCAATTTGAATATTTGGTTCCGCCACACCGATGACATCAATCCGATTGCGAAGTGCGCTGACCGTTGCTTGAAGTGTTTCTTGGTTTATTTCTGTCTTTTCATTTTTCGGAGGTTTCACTTCATAAAGCACTTCAAATCCGCCCTGAAGATCCAATCCTAAATTTATATTGTTGGTCACTTTGTCATATGTAAAACCAATTAGCAGTCCCAATGCAATCACTATGCTAAAAAATAGTGAGATACGCCCTTTTTTAACCATTCTTTCTATCCTTCCTTTGTAAAAATACCGTAAATCGCTTACTTGACATTCTTTACTTTTCTTCTTCAGATCCTAAAAGAATATTGCTTTCCAACGAATTCGGCCCAGTATAAGCACTGATTGTCAGCCAATTCATATATTCATTTACCGAAAGATTAAAAATCGCCGCGACCAATTGATGGAGCTTGTACACTTCTTTTTTTCTTTCCAGCTTGGCAATCAGGCATTCCCACACTTCTTCAATTGTGGCTGTATCATATCCAATCAAATGGAACTCCTCGACCTTGCTTGCTAACACTGGATAAACGGTTTGTTTCCATTCTCTAATTTGATCAATATTCGCCATTTTGGCCCTCCAAACCTGCATAATTTCTAATTTATAAAAGTATACTTGTCATGGTTTGTACATCTTTAAGCATATACATAGTGATGAAAAAGATCTACCATTTTTCCAGAAGTCAGAGATCGGAAGCCAGAAACCAGATGGCGATAAAATCGAGAGAAAGTTGGGAATAGCCTTGTCGAAACAATCGTTTCTTCGCGGCACTTTTATTTTAATTATTGCTGGATTGATTACGAAGCTCCTAGGGTTCATAAATAAAATTGTTGTCGCCAGAATTATGGGAGAGGAAGGCGTCGGGCTGTACATGATGGCTGTGCCCACTTTTATTTTAGCTGTCACGCTGACAAGGCTGGGACTTCCAGTCGCCATTTCAAAAATGGTGGCAGAAGCTGAATCAGAGGGAAACAGCCATAAAGTGAAAAAAATCTTAATCGTTTCTCTTTCCTTGACAATTGCCCTAAGTATCATTTGGACAAGTGGGTTGTTTCTTCTGTCCCCTCTTATGGCGAATCACTTTTTTACAGATGAAAGGACAATTTATCCGCTTCTTGCGATTGCTCCTGTCGTTCCTGTTGTCGCCATTTCCTCTGTATTAAGGGGATATTTTCAAGGAAAACAAGACATGCGCCCTTCCGCTTATTCCCAAGTCATTGAGCAAATTGTCCGCATTGCGCTCGTCGCTTTTTTAACATCCGCCCTATTGCCTTACGGCGTTGAATTCGCTGCAGCAGGAGCAATGATTTCAGCTATCTGCGGTGAAGTGGCATCACTGCTTTATTTATTTTCGGTGTTTAAATTGAACAAAAAATTTAAAATACGCTCCAGCTTTTTTCATTATTTAAAGGAAGGGAAACAAACGTTCCAATCATTGATGAGCATCTCCCTTCCGACAACGGGCAGCCAGCTCATTGGATCAATCTCCTACTTTTTAGAACCAATTATCGTAGCGCAAAGCCTTGCTTTAGCTGGTATGCTTCCGGCATTGGCGACAAAGCAATACGGGGCGCTCACTGGCTTTGCCATTCCGCTCCTTCTTTTGCCGGGCTTTATCACTTACGCCATCTCAACAACGCTCGTACCGGCAATTAGTGAAGCGGCAGCGCAAAACCATTATCGAACCATTGATTACCGGCTGAATCAAGCGATAAGGCTTTCGTTCATTGCCGGAGGGCTTGCTCTTATTGTCACTTACGTTTTTGCTCTTCCTTTAATGGATCTTTTATACAAGGCACCAGAGTTTGCCGGCTATGTTAAAATTATGGCTCCATTCTTTTTTTTCCACTATTTCCAAGGGCCGCTGGCAGCGGCATTGCAGGCACTGGGATATGCAAAAGCAGCAATGATTAACAGCCTGATTGGCAACGTTGTAAAGACGTTGGCAATCTTTGTATTGGCATCAATGCCAAGCCTTGGAATAAAAGGTGTGGCATTAGCCATTTCTTCGGGAATTGTTCTCGTTACTTTGCTTCACTTCGCAACCGTTTTAAAAGTAACGTCATTCAAAATTCAAACAAATGATCTATTAAGATGCCTATTTTCTGTTATCATTTGCTGGCTCGTTGCGCAGCCATTGTACGATCTGCTAATAAATGACACCAACCTTCTTTCCACATTGGTTTTATCAATATTTTTTGTTTGTGTTATCTATTGTATTGTTTCCGTGCTTTCAGGCGCAATAAAAAAAGAAGATTTGAAACCGATTCCCTTCGTAGGAAAGCTTATTAAGTAACCGTTATTCATCCATAAGATCAATAAAAAATGTGTTTGGCCCGTCCATAGAACAGTAAGAAATTTTTTTTATATCCCGGTAGCCAAGTTTTCTTAATTGCTGCCTTAACCAGAAAGAAGTTTTGTTTATTCGTGCCAGATGCTCTTCTTGTATTTTTCCATCAAGAATAAGTGGAAGCGGCATAATGTAATCCCGCTCTCCATCAGAATGCTCATCATTTTTTTTAATGACGGAAAGAGTTCCTGATGGTTCAAGAATGGCGAATTCTACGTCTTGTAGTTTCGATATATCTTTTTCACGCAACTGTGAAAGTAAATCATTAAAGTTATAACGCTGTTTTTTCATTTCTTTTTCATTAATTTTACCTTTATCAATAAGAACGGAGGGCTTGCCATCCATTAATTCTCTTAATTTTTGGCTTTTTAGTGAAAGATAGGCCATTATGATTTGAATGATCGCCAATAAGATCATTGGCAATACCGTATTCATCAGCGGCTTATCCGGATTTTCCAAAGCGACAACCGCTAATTCAGCAAGCATAATGGATACGACGAGATCAATGACACTTAATTGTCCAATTTCCCTTTTTCCCATTAGCCGGTAAATCAACAAGATGAAAAAATACATGATGACCGTTCTAAGCAAAATTGTCGTCATTTTCAATAATGCTCCCTTAAGAATTTACCACTAGTTTCACCAACCTTACGAAGTTCATGAAAGGGATGAAATGGAAATGATTCTAAATTTTTTATTATCGAATAAAATGAACTAACATTTTAAATGATGGGGGGTATATCATTGCGAAGACTGGCGCAGGCAATTGGATATGGGTTAATTTTTACTTTTGCCATCATATTAGCCGTAAGCTTTATCTTATCTTTCATCCTTCATTTTACTTCAGTTACAGAAAGTTCATTATCTTGGATCATTATAGCGATTACATTTGCTGCACTATTTATTGGCGGATTTGTTGCGGGGGGGAAAGCTGGGGAATCCGGCTGGATGTTAGGAGGCATGACCGGGCTTGCGTATGTAGCGATCATTTTAATGATTCAGTTTCTCGGTTTTGATATGATGTTTGATGTAAAGCAAGTTCTTTTCCATCTTGCATATATGCTTACAGCCGCTTTTGGGGGGATAATCGGGGTAAACGTCATTGGAAAAAATGCATAAACACTAAGAAAAACGCTGACACGTCTTTCTTAGGAAGTCAGGAGTCAGAAGCCAGATTGGTCTAAATTTGTGAAAGAACAAATTTAGACTTTCTTATTTTTTAAAAAAGAGCATTGTAGCAACAATTTTTACTGTTGACAATGCTCTTTTTTTCTGTCAATTACGATTCACTTACCACTTCTCGGACCGCCCTGCGATCGTAAGTAAGCTTTGAACCATCACCGGCGCGAAGAACGATTGTGTCTTCATCAATCGCATCAATAATGGCATGCAACCCGCCAATTGTTACAATCTTATCGCCTTTCTTTAAATTGCTGTGCATTTGGTTCATTTCTTTTTGCCGCTTTTGCTGTGGACGGATTAAAATGAAATAAAGAACAGCAAACATTAAAATGAGCGTAATAAACCCACCGTATCCTTCCATCTTTTCACCCCTTTCACTTCCATTAAATCATTTTAGAGGATGTTCAAAAAGCCCGGAGGCTTACAGGAGGTAAGTCAGTTCGACGTTATCACAGGACGTGATGTCTTTAGTCGAACTTCATTAATAGGCTGCGAATCTCTTCGTCAGCTTGCCCTTCCGCTCCTCACGTATCCTATAAACATACGCTGCGTTGCCCAGAGCTACGCTTCCTCGACCTTCTGCCTCTCGTTGTCCTCCTTTTTGAACACGCACTTTAAAAGTTTTGTTTAAAAGTTTTTAGCGTCTGGCTTATAAAATCCATAACGCTCAAAAAATTCTTCTTTAAAATCAAGCAGGCAATCCTGGGCGATAGCCCGTCGGACATTCTCCATTAATTTTAACAGAAAATGAAGATTATGGTAAGTTGTTAATCGAAATCCGAATGTTTCATTCGTTTTTATTAAATGGCGAATATAGGCCCTTGTGTATGTCTTGCAAACATGGCAGTCGCACTCCTCATCGAGCGGCCTGAAGTCACGGGCATATTCCGCATTTCTGACCGTTAATCTGCCAGTTGATGTCATACATGTCCCATTCCGGGCAATCCTTGTTGGAAGAACGCAATCAAACATATCAATTCCGCGGATCGCACCGTCAATCAGCGAATCAGGAGAACCGACTCCCATTAAATATCTCGGCTTATTCTCAGGCAGAAGTGGCGTCGTAAATTCAAGGATGCGATTCATGGTCGGCTTCGGTTCCCCTACTGACAATCCGCCAATCGCATAGCCGGGGAAATCTAAAGAGACAAGCTCTTCTGCGCTTTGTTTCCGAAGCTCTTTAAATTCACCGCCCTGGACGATGCCGAACAGCCCTTGCCGCTCGACGTTTTTATGGGCAGCGAGACAACGTTCCGCCCAACGGCTCGTCCTTTCAACAGACGTTTTCATATACTCATACGTTGCAGGATACGGCGGGCATTCATCAAACGCCATGATAATATCCGCGCCGAGAGCAGTTTGAATTTCGACAGCCCGTTCAGGCGACAGAAATAATTTTTCCCCGCTTAAATGGTTGCGAAAGCGCACACCTTCTTCTTCAATTTCACGTAAATCGCTTAAACTAAAAACTTGGAAACCCCCGGAATCTGTTAAAATGGGATGGTCCCAATTCATAAATTGATGAAGCCCACCCGCTTCTTGAACGATGTCATGCCCAGGCCTTAACCACAAATGGTATGTGTTGCTTAAAATGATTTGGGCGCCGATTTCTTCGAGTTCCTCCGGGCTCATCGTTTTTACCGTTGCTAGCGTGCCTACAGGCATAAAAATAGGTGTTTCGATCGTACCGTGCGGCGTGTGCAGCCTGCCAAGCCGTGCTCCAGACTGTTTACACGTTTTGATTAATTCATACTGTATCGCTGTCAAGATTTCATACTTCCTTCCAAAATTAACATCGCATCCCCAAAACTAAAAAAACGGTACCTTGCTTCAATTGCTTGTTGATAGGCATCCATAATCAGTTCTCTCCCCGCCAACGCTGATACTAACATCATTAATGATGATTTTGGCAAATGAAAATTTGTGATCATACCGTCAATTGCTTGGAATGTAAACCCGGGATAAATAAAAATATCAGTCCATCCGGCATCAGCTTTAAATTTCCCATGGTTCATAGCCGTTATCGTCTCCAATGTTCTCGTTGTTGTTGTACCAACAGCGATAATTCGCCCGCCATTTTCCCGAACATTCGTTAATAAAGCTGCTGTGCCTTCCGACAATTGGTAAAACTCAGCATGCATTTTATGTTCTTCCACCACTTCCGCCGAAACTGGGCGAAACGTACCTAAGCCAACATGAAGCGTAAGATACGCAATATGGATCCCTTTTTCCTCCAAAGTTTTTAGCAATTCCTTCGTAAAATGGAGCCCTGCAGTTGGCGCGGCCGCCGAGCCTTTGTGCCGGGCATAGACAGTTTGGTAGCGCTCCTTGTCGTCAAGCTGCTCTTTAATATAAGGCGGAAGCGGCATTTCTCCGAGTTCCTCCAGCACTTCATAAAAAATGCCCTCAAAGTGAAATTCAAATTCCCTCCCGCCATTTTCTCCTTCGGCAGTACAAGTAGCCTTCAGCCTGCCATCACCAAACGTGATGACAGTCCCTTCTTTAACCCGTTTTGCAGGTTTGGCGAGCGTGCTCCATTTGTCGCCCTCGATTTGCTTCAAGAGAAGCACTTCCACCTTTGCACCTGTATCACTTTTCAGGCCAATCAACCTTGCAGGCAATACTCTTGTATCGTTTAAGACAAGGCAATCACCGGGATGCAGCAAGTCAACAAGATCAGTAAATTGTCGATGCGCAATTTTTTCAGAAAGAGGATCAACAACCATTAATCTTGATGCTGTACGTTCTCTTAATGGCGTTTGTGCAATCAGTTCCTCTGGTAAGTTGAAATCAAAATCTGTAACGTCCATAAATAGCCATCCTTATTTAAATTTCCCTATAAAATAAAATATCAATGAAAGAACGATGCTCGCAACAATTGAGGTAACGATTGGGAAATAAAACGTTGTATTTCCTTTTTTTATGACGATGTCACCGGGAAGCTTACCGATAAATTGCATAACGAAACCGATGACTAAGAAAGCTATCCCCAAAACGATAAAAATTTTGGAAAACTCCATTTACTCCGGCACCTCCATATTAAAATGGCGATACGCCTGCTCCGTTACCACTCTTCCTCTCGGTGTCCGCTGCAGAAAACCAATTTGCAGCAAATAAGGTTCATAAACGTCTTCAATGGTTTGCGACTCTTCTCCAATTGTCGATGCAATGGTGTCCAGTCCAACTGGCCCACCTTTAAACTTCGTAATAATCCCTGTTATTATTTTATGGTCAATTTGGTCGAGCCCTAAACGATCAACTTGTAATCGTTCAAGCGACTCGACAGCCAGTTTCAGCGTAATTTTGCCATTGCCCTTTACTTGTGCAAAATCCCTTACCCTGCGAAGAAGCCGATTGGCAATCCGCGGTGTCCCTCTCGACCTAGTCGCAATTTCGATGGCTGCCGACTCTTCAATCTCAGTTGAAAAAATTTCAGCGGTTCGCTTTACAATTAATGTAAGCTCGCTTTCCGTATAATATTCAAGCCTGCTCATCACACCGAAACGATCACGAAGAGGTGCGGAAAGGTACCCCGCCCTTGTCGTTGCTCCGATCAGCGTAAATGGTGGCAAGTCAATGCGCAGTGAGCGAGCCGTTTCCCCCTGGCCGATAACAATATCAAGACAAAAGTCTTCCATAGCCGGATAAAGCACTTCCTCGACGGATCGATGGAGCCGGTGGATTTCGTCAATGAAAAGCACGTCACCAGGTTCAAGCGCCGTTAAGATGGCTGCGAGGTCACCTTGCCTCTCAATTGCAGGCCCTGATGTCGTTCTGACATTTACACCCATCTCATTCGCGATAATCGTTGAAAGGGTTGTCTTACCAAGTCCAGGCGGGCCGTATAAAAGTACGTGATCAAGTGTTTCATTGCGCATTTTTGCCGCTTCAATAAAAATCTGCAAATTTTCCTTTACCTTTTCTTGTCCGATATACTGGTTTAACGTTGTTGGCCTTAAGCTATATTCAAATGAGTCATCGACTGTCATTTCTCCAGTCACAATCCGTTCTTCCAAATGCAATCACCTCTGTCATTGCTGAATTAACAATTGAAGGGCTTTCTTCACAAAAGCATCTGTCGTTAATTGTTCATTTTTTAATTTTGGAACCACCTTTTTAATTTCCCTCTCTGCATAGCCTAACGCACGAAGCGCTTCAAGAGCTTCATTCAACGGATTCCTTTCAACTGCGATTTCTCGGTCTTGTTCATTAAATAAAGTATGATTGCTTACGTTGGCCAAATCCCCAAGCTTGCCTTTTAAATCAAGAATAATTTGCCTCGAAGTCTTTTTGCCCACGCCTGGAAATTTCATAAGAAATGCTTCATCTTCATTTTCAATTGCTGTTATCACCTGATTAGGTTCTCCGGCTGCTAGAATGGCTAACCCGCCTTTCGGCCCAATGCCAGATACGCTGATCAATTTAGAAAAAAGAGCTTTCTCTTCCCTTGATTGAAAACCGTACAATAATGATGCATCTTCACGCACATAATGGTAAGTATATATTTTTACCTTATCTTTTATGTTTTTATAAATAAATGGATTTGGGCAAATGATTCGATAGCCAATTCCATTTGTTTCCACCACAATATACTCAGGGTGGACATCATCGATTTCGCCAACAAAAAATTCGAACAACGTTCGATCGCTCCTCTAACTTTTTCTCAATATCTTATTGTAACATAAATGCGAGATCGCATTTGTTTTTTAGTCCAAAATATGGCATTAAAAAAGAAGCCGTTTGGCTTCTGATCGATCATTTATTTTTCAAATCGTTTTAATTCATTTATCCAGCTCAAGTAGTTCTTTTTTGACTTAATCGGAATTCCTGCTTTTAGCTCATTTGCCATTTTGCTTTCGAGCTTATCAATATTTAGCTGGTAAAAGGATTGAATCGCATTGTCTTCTTTTGGCTTTCCTTCATAAATCGTTAAAATTCCATCCTCGGATAATCCGAAATAGCCATTTGTTTTCAGTAGAGGCGATATGTCTTGAATTTCTTTATGAAATGTAAACTGTTTCCCATTCTGTTCAATAAGCTGCCAGCCTTCAAAAATTTCCAGCAAATTTTCCATTGATTCCACTGTCATGTTTACAACTTCTACACTTTTTTCGCCGTCCAGATAGGATCTTACCAATTGGACTTCGATCGTTTTTTCATGGCTTTGAAAACCTGCTTCAGCAGTTTCACTTAAAAAAACGATATGAAAAATCATGATGGATGCAACAATATAAAAAAACTTCATTGGTTTACCCATAATACACCTCGCGTATTGAGTTAAGTGGGTTTACCCATCAGACTGCCCCGAGGTGACAATAATTATTCATTCTGCACAGATAACGAACTTAATCCATATTATGGTACACGTCTTGAACGTCATCATAATCTTCAAGCATATCAATTAGTTTTTGCATTTTCATTGCATCTTCTTCACTGGGGGTTGTTGTTGTTTGAGGAATCATCGTAACTTCAGAGGTGACAAATTGAATCCCTTCCGCCTCCAATGCCTCTTTTACGGACTCCAGATGATCCGGCTCTGTATAAATAATCATTCCGTTTTCTTCTGACTCCACTTCATCAGCCCCAGCTTCAATCGCTTGAAGCATTATTTCTTCTTCATCTGCTTCAACATTTTTATCGATCATTAATAAACCTTTCCGTTCAAACATGAAAGCAACACAGCCATTCTCTCCAAGATTGCCGCCATTTTTTGTAAAGGCGTGGCGTACTTCGGCTGCTGATCGATTTCGATTATCTGTAAGCACTTTTACCATGACCGCAATCCCTCCAGGCCCATAGCCCTCGTATGTAATTTCATCATACTGGGTGTCGTCCTGGCCGCCAGTCGCTTTTTGAATGGCTCGTTCAATATTATCGTTTGGCATGTTATGCGTTCGTGCTTTTTCAATAACAAGGCGCAAAGCGGAGTTTGTTTCGGGATCTCCCCCGCCATTTTTCGCTGCTACATAAATTTCCCTTGCAAGCTTCATGAAAATTTTTCCTCTTTTGGCATCTTGCGTATTTTTTCGATGTTGAATGTTTTTCCACTTTGAATGTCCTGCCATATGTGCTCCTCCTACATCTATTATTTTTTAATATAACATAAAACAGCGAAAAACAGGGTCCTGACAGAATGTCATTCCCTGTTTTTCTTTTTTTATCTATTGTTTTGGAAAGGACGTGAAATCGCATCACCTAGGTCATCCAAAATTGCATTAATGTCAGACTGAACTTCGTCCATCCCGTTTCCGTTGCGCAAATTCGTGTCTACTGTACGAATTCGGTTAAACATATCATCGTCATCAGAGACAACTGTAACATTTCGCGTTTGGACGATGTCACGGACAGCGTTGCGGACTTGTCTGTCAACATCTCTGTCGTTATCGTTTTTCGTGTCTACACCGATAATGATTTGGTCGCCATAGACAATTGTTCGAGCATCTTGAACGCCTTTAAGATCTTTTACGCGATCAGATACTTTACGTGCAAGTTTTCCATCTGTGCCGTCATAGTAACCAACATTTCCACGGTTTTCCATTGTTCCTCTTCGGTTGTTGTTTTGAGGGTTGTTTCCGAGTTGGTCATGGTCATCCCGATCCATCATGTCAGTTATTGGGCCTTCATTCCGGTTGTTCACTTGATCGTCGCGATCCATGAAAGGGCTTTGTCTTCGGTTCGCATCATCGTTCGTACCAACTAATCCTCGCCCATCATTATTATTGCCAAAACCGGTTCCATTCCCATTGTTATTGCCATTACCAAACCAGCCTCGCCGATCGTTGTTATTTCGATTGGCATTGTTATCGCCGTTGCCTATCCAACCACGCCTGGTGTTGTCATTGTCATCCGTATAATAACCGATAGGCCTTGTGTTGTTATCGTATCTATCGTTAAAGGCGTTGTCGTCATTCGTGTTACATGCCGCAAGCCCTCCGGCTAACATCATTGTGGATATCGTTAATGCAATCTTTTTCATTAAATTGACCCCCTTTCACCTTCTATGATGGCGAAAAGGAGTCGGTTTCATCCTTACACTTATAGGCAAAACCTCTAAAAATTTGGAGGGATTGCAGGCGTATTTCTTTTGTGCTCTGTTATTTCGTGAAGCTTGTTTATAATTGCTTTATCTTTTTCAGGAATCTCTTTACCGTCCAAAAATGCATCAATCGCAGCATATGTTGTACCTAATTCTGTTTCGTCTGTCTGGCCTTCCCAAAGCCCGGCACTTGGTGCTTTCGATACAACGGAATCAGGGACCCCTAAATAGGATGCCATTTCACGGACTTGTCCTTTTTTCAAATGAATGAGTGGATTTATGTCCACACCGCCATCGCCATATTTTGTAAAGTAGCCTGTATACCATTCAGCTGCATTATCCGTTCCGCAAACAAGATAACCATAATTATTGGCAATCGCATAAAGCGTGCTCATTCTAATCCTTGCCCTTAAATTGGCATCACCCATTTGCATCTTTTGCTCATTTAATGCATTCTTTTCTTTTAACTTGTTATTGATTGCATGAAAAAGAACTTCGTGGGCTTCCGATAAATCGATATCAATGTAATCCAACTCTGCTTTTTGAATTACTTGAAGGGCGTCATCCCGGTCAGATGACGTGCTTTTGACAGGCATAATGACACCGAGCGAGTTGTCAGGGAATGCACGCTTAATTAAAAAGGCAACAACCGCCGAATCAATCCCACCGCTTACCCCGACAAGCAATCCGTTCATTTTCGATTCGTTCACTTTCTCCCGAAGCCAATCCACTAAAAAATTTACCTTCTTCTCCACACTTCTCCCACCTTCCATCTTCTCCTGTCTTAGTCTAACATATGAATGATTTCCCGGACTACAGGTGATCGTAGCGTAAACTGCCTTTCACTATATTCCAATAAAGATTGCTTATTGATTTGCAGGCGCCCATTAAACCAATGCTTCCATTCCCTAATTAGATCATTCGGAAAAAGAAGCGCACATAGAAACCACCGTTCACACAAGAGGTGTTCTAATGTTGGAATGCAAGTAAGCAGTTCTTGTATATCCCAGCCATTATTGACAAGAATACGATGTGAAAGCTGTAAATCGTCATAGGGCTGGGGGGCGATTGCAACGAGATCAAAGTCGATGAGAAAAACTTGTTTGTCATGACTGCGAATAAAATTGTGATCAGCAAGATCACCGTGGATCCAATGCAATTCTTGTATCGCTTGCGCTTCCATTTCCTTGATCGGTTCCTGTGACAACAGCGTTAAAGAATAATTTCCCCAGTTAAGTATCTCATTAAACATTCCGCGTGATTGATCGGGCAGATATGGGACGGCCTGTGTAAAGAAACGAAGCCTTGATTCATAATGCTCAATCAACCCTATATAATAACGGGTATTCTGAATCGCCTCCATGCCTTGATTCATTTTATGAAAGTGCCTCACTGCATAAAAAGCGTCACGTTGGTCTTGTTTTTTTGCGAAATGAAGCTGCTCTCCATTAACAAATGTCATCAAACCCCAATACCGATGATTATATTTAAAAAAAATGTTGCCATCTGGAAAATATTCAAATGCGATAAAGGAATCCGGAGATCTTCGATTTAATGTATTTATAAAATAAAATTGAAAGAAAAGTTCTCGTTTTGAGCGAAATCCTTTTAAAATCTTTTTATCTTTATCCGTTTCGAGCAACAATACATTTTCTTTTATGTGATGAATTTGAGTAATAGTAAGCCCTTTTTGAGACAATAGAGAAGAAAAGAGACGATTATTGTACAAATCGCCTCTTTTCTCATTATTAAATTGTGTCATCATCATCATTCGACTTCTCTTCATTTTCCGACTCCCGGTAATGCCCCATGTACGAACTTTCCATGCCATACGGGTTAGATCCATAGCCAGGGAACAATGGTGCTTGTGAATAGCCTGGCATCATTGGAGAATAGCCATGCATTTGCTGTCCACCATAATAATATGGCTGTGGGTTTCCGTACATATGGGGATTACCTTGGCCTCCCATTTCATAACCGCCGTAATATGGAGCATACGGCATTCCTTGTGTTCCCATATGATGATGATAATCCGGACTTGGCATGAAGCTTGATGATTCGTCATTCATTTCCATTTCTCCCATAACAGGTCCAGGCGGCATCATCACGTTCCCGTAAGCCGGGTACCCCATCCCGTGAACCATTCCCGGCATTGGATGAGGACATGGCGGCATAACAGGCTGACATCCGCAAGGCACTGGAGGCGGAGGTGGCATCATCGGCGGACAACCACAAGGCATTGGGGTCGGCGCCTGCATCACCGGTAATGGAGCAGGTTGGTTAATCGGTATATTGACTTCAGGCATTGGATGAAAACCTTCCGGCGACTCTGGTGATTCGTCATAGAACTTTTTTGGCACTGGTGGTGGCATCGGGACATGTTTTGTTGGTTGTTCTTTTATAATTGGGGCCTCTTTTTTATGTTTTTTCACATGCATGCCGCCTGTTGGCACTTTAATCTTCATACCTGGCATAAGCATATTTGGGTCGCTAAGCTGGGTATTCATATTTTTAAGTTCTTCAAAATTTACATTATACTTCTCGGCAATTTTCCAAAGTGTATCCCCTTTTTGTACGATATGGATCTTCAATTACATTCCCCTCCTGAGAATAAGTCTATACAGTATATGTGCGGATAGGCGTTATGCTACACTTCACAATCAAATTCTCTCTTTAAATGTATGTTTTCTGCGTAACTAATATGACTTTTTCAGGAAGGGATTTGAGCGACCTTTCTAACATCCTTGTTAAAGCAATTTGAGCAAAAGAAGCCGTCTCTTCATCGACACTTATTTGATTATGAATGTTATCCCCAACAATGTTATCAAGCGTCCATAATAAATGAGGCAAATCAATTCGATTCATCGTTAAGCATGGACACATATTCGGATTTAATGATTCAATCTGTTTGTCTGGATGCATCGAAATCAATCGATTAACGAGATTCATTTCTGTCCCTATTGCCCATTTACTCTTAGCAGGAGCTTTTTCAATTGTATCGATGATAAAATTCGTCGAACCTGAAAAGTCGGACAAGCGAACAACCTCATGCGTGCACTCAGGATGAACGAGAACATTGATCTCTGGATCTTTCGCTCGAATATCATTTACATTTTGCACTGTAAACTTCTCGTGAACACTGCAATATCCTTTCCATAAAATAACTTTCACTTTATTTAAATCACCTTCATATTCGAATACATCTTCAATCGGATCCCAAACAGCCATCTCATCTAAATTGATGCCTAAATCAAAAGCAGTATTACGCCCAAGATGTTGATCAGGCAAAAATAAAACACGAGATTTTTGAGAAAAAGCCCACTGTAACATTTCTTTCGCATTTGAAGACGTAACCGTTGCACCACCATGTTTTCCGCAAAATGCTTTAATCGCCGCTGTAGAATTAACATACGTGAGCGGCAATATCGTATCTTCAAACTGTTCAAGCATCTTCTTCCATGCTCGATCAAGTTGATGAATATTGGCCATATCTGCCATCGAACAACCTGCTCTCATATCAGGCAAAATAACGATTTGATCATCATTCGTTAATATATCCGCAGTTTCCGCCATAAAGTGAACACCGAGAAAGACGATAAATTTTGCTGATTGATTGGATTGTGCTAATCTTGCCAACTGAAGTGAATCGCCTGTTGCATCCGCAAATTGAATCACTTCGTCTTTTTGATAGTGATGGCCAGGAATAAAGAGGCGTGAACCTAATTTTTCTTTTATTTCGCTCACTCTTTTTTCCATCTCATGTCGATCTAGAGATTTATATTGTTGTGGCAGCACTTGATTATTCTGAATCCGTTCTAACATTTTCATGTTTTTTGCCTCCTTCAACGAGTAAACTCGTATCCATTGCTTTTACTGAATGTGTTAATTCTCCAAGCGATATATAATCAACCCCAGTATGGCGAAAATCTGACAAAGCTTCGACGGTAATACCTCCTGAAGCTTCTGTAATGATATGCTTCGGAACTAATTTAACAAATGCTTCAATTTCTTTCGGAGAGCGATTATCAAACATGATCACATCCGCACCCGCTTGAACCGCTTCGATAACTTCCTCTTCAGATTCTGTTTCAACTTCGATCTTTACCATATGCCCCACTTGTTCTCTTACTTTCTGAACAGCTTTTGTAATGCTTCCAATATGTGCGATATGGTTATCTTTTAGCATGACACCATCATACAAACCAACGCGGTGATTATCTCCTCCACCACAGCGAACCGCATACTTGTCAAACATTCGGAGTCCCGGCATCGTTTTTCTCGTGTCACACACCTTTGTATGAGAACAGCGAAGTTTTTGTACCGCTTCATTCGTTTTCGTAGCGATACCACTCATACGTTGAAAAAGATTCAGAATGACCCGTTCACCACTCAGTAAATCGGCTATTTCTCCATATACTTGTGCAATGACATCTCCTTTTTTTACACGATCCCCATCTGTACAGTGAAATTTAGTTTCCATTGACGGATTTAAAATGTGATAACCTTCTGAGATAATCGATAATCCTGCGATAACACCATCTTCCTTGGCTACAATAACACCGCTTCCTTGCTCCCCATGCTTAAAAATTGAACTGCTTGTTACATCTCGAACTCCAATATCCTCCATGAAAAATTGCGTTAATTTCTCTCTTAAAAGTAATTTATTCATATAAATCCCCTTTTTTATTGATTAACCATTTCCTTTGCTCCGTTAGATGAATGTTGATGAATGATTCTTTTTTTACACCACTTATCCGATTTGTTCGGATAGTCGCTTCTGTTATGTCCTCCTCTACTTTCCGTTCTTAATAAAGCAGATTTAGCGACAAGCCAGCCAACCATTGTCATATTTCTTCTTGTTACATCATCCAGTGAAAAGCTTTGATTGGCTTCTTCTTTTCTTAAATAAGTTTCAAACCAATTTACTGCATACGAAAGACCTTCATAATGACGTACAATGCCAACATACCTGTCCATTACCGCTCTAATTTCATCTACTTTTGGAAGAGCACAAAAAGAGACATTGAAAGCTTGTTCAAAAATCGGTGTCGTTAAAAACCCTTCATTTAAAATTGATTTTGCCGCACATTTTGCAAAAACAATCGCTTCTAATAGTGAGTTGCTGGCAAGCCTGTTCGCCCCATGAACAGTTGTATTCGCTACTTCACCAATGGCATATAACCTTTTAATATTCGTCCGTCCAACTGAATCCGTTACAACACCACCCATCAGAAAATGAGATCCTGGAGCAACAGGAAGAAGGCCCCCTGAAAGAGAAACACCATTTACTTTGCAAATGTGAGAAATTGTCGGGAAACGCTTTTCAAATAATGGAATAGCACTTATATCGAGATATACTCTCTCTCCCTGACTTATCGCGTTATAAATGGCATTTGCAACAATATGACGAGGTGCCAAGTCTTTCATCGGGTGAATGCCATCCATTAAAAATTGGCCACTGTCTGTCACGAGACGTGCTCCTTCACCACGAACGGCCTCAGAGACAAGCCCTAAGCATTTACCATCCTTAATCAATAAAGTCGGATGAAATTGAATAAACTCAAGATCAGATAGTTTTGCCCCAGCACGATACGCAAGCGCAATTCCGTCTCCTGTTGCATTCGGATGATTGGAGGTGAAGGAGTATAATTGGCCTAATCCACCAGTTGACAAAATCGTGTGGCTCGCGAGATAAACCGTCCGCTCGCCTACACTGTTAACTGTCCACGTCCCGTAGCAAAAGCCATTCTTTGAAATAAGTTCAATAGCTGTTTCATATTCAATCACTGTTACATGTCGTCTCACACGCTCGTAAAGACACGACACAATTTCTTTTCCCGTTGCATCCCCACCTGCATGAAAAATTCTTCTTCTGCTATGTCCTCCTTCTTGAGCCAACATAAACGATCCATCTTTATTTCGATCAAAAGGCACCCCAATTTCTTTCAGCTTATTCACCATTTCAGGCGCCGTTGTAACGAGCAGCCGGACCATTTCTGCTAAATTATGATATTCTCCTGCTTTGACCGTATCTAAAAAATGCTCGGTCCAATGGTCATCCTCTGTACTTACGGATGCAATCCCTCCTTGAGCTAGAAACGAATTGCTGTCATGCCATGAACTTTTCGTAATTATCGTAACTTCCCTATACTGGGACAATATTTCTGCCATCATTAACCCCGCAATACCTGATCCAATAATGAGACAATCCGTTCTTCTTATTTGCATAGATCTTCCCCTTTACTCCAGTTGTCTTTACACCTATATTGACATATAATATTACACATGACAAGAATAAATGTTCAGGCAATATTTCCATTTTTATAGAAAAAAGTTAAAGGGTGATAATATATGATCTATTTAGATTATGCGGCAACAACACCTATATCAGATAAAGCGTTAGAAATATATGGTCATATCGCAAAAAATCAATACGGTAATCCAAAAAGTTTACATGATGTCGGCACCATTGCAGATCATTCATTAACAGCTTCCCGAAAGACACTTGCTGAATTAATTAACGGTGACGAGCATGGTATTTATTTTACAAGTGGTGGAACAGAATCCAATCATCTAGCAATTCTTTCACTTGCCCGGGCTCATAAAGAGAAAGGGAAACAAATTATTACATCTAAAATGGAACATGCTTCCGTGTTGCAAGCTTTTGAACTGCTGAAAAAAGAAGGATTCGACGTTCGTTACG
Organism: Pueribacillus theae; assembly: GCF_003097615.1. NCBI lineage: Bacteria > Bacillati > Bacillota > Bacilli > Caryophanales > Bacillaceae > Pueribacillus > Pueribacillus theae. The sequence continues at coordinate 21,634 of NZ_QCZG01000020.1, read as the reverse complement.
TACCTGTCAATGCACACGGGATTGTTGAACGAGATGCTTTAGCCAATCTCATTACAAACGAGACGATACTCGTATCACTTGCCTATACAAATGGAGAGATTGGCGTCATCCAAAATATTGAAGAAATTGGAGCTTTCCTAAAAAAGAGAAAGATTCTATTTCACAGCGATTGTGTACAAGCATTTGGAAAAATAGAAATTGACACCCAGAAAGCGAACTTATCAAGTATTAGCCTAGCAAGCCATAAGATTTACGGTCCGAAAGGAGTGGGTGCAGTTTATATCTCGCCTGAAATAAAGTGGAAAGCATTGTTTGATGATGTTACACATGAAAATGGATTCCGTCCTGGGACAGTCAATCTTCCAGGCATCGTATCATTCGTATATGCTGCTGAGGAAGCTTGTGAAGCAATCTTGAGCGAACAAAATCGAATTCAACGTCTACGTGACATCTTTCTGTCGTGTATAATGGATCATGATAAAATTATCGTAGAGGAACACCCTGATTCCAAAGCTCAATCACCGTATTTGCTTGGATTGAGATTAAAAGGTGTGGAAGGACAATATACAATGCTTGAGTGCAACCGGCACGGGATTGCACTTTCCACAGGCTCCGCTTGTCAAATTGGTGAACATACGCCATCCTACACGATGCACGCTTTAGGAAGAACCATTGACGAAGCAAGAGAGTTCATAAGAATTTCATTTGGAAAATATACCGATGAAAAAGATTGCATCACTGCTGCGAATTGTTTAAACGAAATCGTCAAAAATCGAGAATGAAATAAAATGGAGGATTCCAATGAAAGGGAACAAGGAAAAAATTTTGGGAGATGAAAGGCGTGCGCTTATTTTAAAGTGGCTAAAAGAAGAAGGAAAACCAATAACAGGCAGTGCCCTTGCTAAAAGAACGAATGTATCGAGGCAGGTTATAGTCCAAGATATTTCCCTGTTAAAAGCGAAAAATGAACCGATTGTAGCAACCGCACAAGGGTATTTATACATGGAGCAGCCGCCTGCTAAACCGCCTTTCCAGTGGGTTATTGCGGTGAAGCATAAGCCTGAAGACACGAGAAAAGAATTAGAAATCCTTGTGGATCACGGTGTCACTGTTAGAGATGCAACGATTGAACATCCAGTTTATGGTGATTTAACTGGATCCCTCATGATTTCCAGTAGAAGAGATGTTGACTTATTTATAAAAAAAATGAAATCGGCAAAGGCCTCCCTGCTATCAGAACTAACGGATGGGGTTCATATGCATACGCTGGATGCGGAAAATGAGGAACAGCTTCAGGAGGCTTGCCATGCTTTAGAAAAAGCTGGCTTTTTATTACGGCAAAATGATTAAAAAAATGGACAAAGCGATTCTCCGTTTTGTCCATCTCACGATCTTCTTCATTCCACTTTAAAACACGGGTAACTTCCAATGATGTCAACGCCGCATCCCAATGCTTCAAGCTCAGCCTTCACTCCAGGAATAAGCACTTCATCTGCTTCCATCTCTACATCAATAATGAAAAAATAATTGCCCAAACCTGTCTTTAACGGCCTGGATTCGATTTTTGATAAGTTTAGCTTTCTCCACGCGAAAGCAGACAACACTTGATGAAGCGCTCCCGGATAATCGGATGGCAGTGTCACTTTTATCGTTGTTCTATCGCCAGTGTAAAAGTTGCCCTTAGGCAATTTTTCACTTTTTCTTGACAAGACAACAAATTTCGTATGATTATTTTGAAAGTCATGGATATCATGTTGGACAATCTGTAGCCCATACGTTTCCGCTGCGAACTGATTTCCAATTGCCGCTATCATCTCATCCGGGTTCTCCCTTACAAATTTTGCCGCTGAAGCAGTTGAATCTGTATAATGGATCGAGGCATTCGGAAACTTTTCTCTTAAATAATGATGTGCCTGCGCAATAGCCTGGGGATGGGAATAAATCGATTTTGCCAGCTCCCAAGTTTTTTCGTGATAAGGATGAACCATAAGATGCTGTTTAATTGGAATCGTAATGTCAGCTACAATCGGAAGCCGATTTCCGTTTCCATTAAATAGGTAATCAACGGTTACTGTGACAGATCCCTCAATTGCATTTTCAATTGGCACAACACTGTACTCGACTTCATTTTCCCTTACTGCATCAATGCAGTTCGGAATCGTTTTATATGGAATAAGCTCGTCATTGGGAAAAATCTTTTTGGCGGCATATTCTGTAAATGTTCCACTAGGTCCAAGATAACTTATTTTCAAACTCATATTTTTATAAATCCCCTATCCATCAATTTTCTATATATGCTAAACAAAAGAATTTTAAACACAATTGGGTTTGAATTTAGCTGTGATGTATTCAAGACACTTCGAGATCTTTCGAGCGACTGAAAGTAAAGACCGCTCTCCGGCTCTCTTCGTTTAGCTATCCAAATTCCAAAAGACTGCTGTTAAAATCTTTTGTTCATTTTTTATATCTTTTACATGTCCGGCTTCCGGCATCTGACCTCTGAAAGCATCACATTCCCGACCCTATTACTTCAACACGCTCCACCGCATCAACTTCTTCAAGGCGGTGCATCAATTCACTGATGCCGACTACCATGGTGCCCGTTTCAATCGACAATGTGACATTGGCTCTTCCTTGAAGAGGGATGGTCTGATTGATTGTCAATACATTGCAGCCAAGCTCAGCGACCGTTTGCAATACTTGGGACAATGCCCCGGAGCGATCTTGCAGGAAAATAAACAGTGTGATTATTTTTTCTTTTACAAGAGAATGGAAAGCAATGACACTATCCCGGTACTTGTAAAATGCACTCCGGCTCAATCCTACTTTAGCTACAGCATCGTTGATTTGCTCTGCCTTTCCGCTTTCAAGCAGCGCCTTCGCTTCAAGTGTTTTTCTCATAGATTCGGTCAACACATCTTCACGAACTAAATAATATTGGACTGGTTTTCGCTTCACACCGGTTTTCCTCACTTTATTCAATAAACTCAAATTCATACTTTAATAATCTTACCGTATCGCCGTCTTCAGCACCTAATTCACGAAGTGCATCATCAATCCCCATGCCTCTAAGCTGGCGGGAGAAACGCCTGACACTTTCATCTCTTGAAAAATCAGTCATTTTGAATAACCGCTCTACGTTTGGCCCGCTAATTACAAAAGCGCCGTCATCTGCCCGTGTAATCGAAAAACCTTTTTCTTCTTCTTTCTCGTGACGGTATGTCACATGCTCCTCTTGTTCGGAAACTTCCACAAGCGGGAATTCCGGAGTTCTTTCAAGCGTATTTGCGATTTCAAACAATAGATCCCGCAAGCCCTTTTTTGTTATGGCCGAAATCGAGAAAATCGGAGAATCATCCTTCATTTTTTCTTTAAATTGCTTCAAATTTTCTTCAGAGCCAGGGATGTCCATTTTGTTTGCTGCAATGATTTGAGGACGCTCAGTCAGTTTTAAATTGTATTGGCGAAGCTCTTCGTTAATTGTGACATAGTCATCATACGGATCGCGGCCTTCTGTACCGGACATATCAATGACATGGACAATGACCCGAGTCCGTTCGATATGCCTTAAAAATTGATGGCCGAGACCTACGCCTTCATGGGCGCCTTCAATCAAGCCGGGTAAATCCGCGATCACAAAGCTGCGGTTGTCTTCTGTCTCAACAACCCCTAAATTGGGTGAAAGCGTCGTGAAATGATAATCGGCTATTTTTGGCTTGGCAGAAGTAATGACGGATAAGAGCGTTGATTTTCCGACGCTTGGGAAGCCGACAAGACCTACATCTGCAAGCATTTTCAATTCGAGGATTAAGTTTCTTTCCATTCCGGGCTCGCCGTTTTCAGCATGATGCGGCGCTGGATTTGCCGGTGTCGCAAATCGGGTATTCCCTCTTCCCCCGCGGCCGCCTTTCGCAGCAATAACCTTTTGTCCATGTTTCGTTAAGTCTGCTATAGCGTCGCCGGTATCTTCATCAATGATGATTGTCCCGGGAGGTACTTGAACGATCAATGGTTCCGCATTCCTTCCGTGACGATTTTTTGGGCCACCGTGTTCACCTCTTTTGGCCTTGAAATGTTTGTTGTAACGGAAGTCCATCAGCGTGCGCAGCCCCTCGTCCACTTCAAAAACGACGTCTGCCCCTTTCCCACCGTCTCCTCCCGCTGGTCCGCCGTCAGGAACATATTTTTCCCGCCTGAAAGCAACCATTCCGTTGCCGCCATCGCCAGCCTTCACATAAACCTTTACTTGATCGATAAACATGGGGATCCACCTTCTTTGCTCAATTCAGTTCTAAATATACTTTACCCGTTTCAATAGCACCTTTCAATTATGTATGATATTTTTAACAACTTCTTATGAAAAATTACAAAAACAAAAAAGCCCCAAACCAACATCACTTGGCAAGGGCTTGTTACGACTGCTTATGCTTCTTGGGCAGCAGGGTAAACACTTACTTGTTTTTTGTCACGGCCATAACGCTCGAATTTAACAACGCCGTCAACTTTTGCGTAAAGGGTATCATCTTTACCGCGTCCGACGTTGAGTCCTGGATGAATTTTTGTCCCGCGTTGACGGTAAAGGATGGAGCCTCCGGAAACCAATTGGCCGTCAGCGCGCTTTGCGCCAAGTCGCTTCGCAATCGAATCACGTCCGTTTTTCGTACTGCCTACACCTTTTTTCGATGCGAAAAATTGAAGATCCATTTTTAACATGACGATCCACCTCCTTAAGATTTGTTTTATTTAAATACTTCTTGAATCGTAATATGTTCACTGTACTCTTGTGCGATAGCGTCTAATGAAACAAGCATTCCTTCGATCAGCAGTTGTACTTTCTCATCTGTTTCCTTTGGTAAATTGTTGGGAACAACACAGCGGAGAAAGCCTCCTTCTTTGCCTGTTTCTGTTGGCAATTCAACATTGCACAATGTAAAGACTGCGTTAATTGCACCAATCGAGACAGCCGAAACGGCTGCACAGACAAGATCATAGCCATAAGGCCCCGCATCTGCATGTCCATTAAGTGTGAACGACGTAATGCGATTTGATGAACGCTCAACTTGAATTTCAACCATGCTATGCGTTAATTTTTTCAATTGTTACTTTTGTATAAGGTTGGCGATGGCCTTGTTTCCTGCGATAGTTTTTCTTCGCTTTAAATTTGTAAACAATGATTTTTTTGGAACGGCCGTGCTTTTCAACTTTGCCAGTTACAGTTGCACCTTCAATAAGCGGGGCTCCAACTTTCACGTCTTCTCCACCAACTAAAAGCACTTTGTCGAATGTGACTGTATCGCCAACTTCAGCGTCAAGCAGTTCAATGTAAACTTCTTGTCCTTCTTCCACTTTTACTTGTTTACCGCCAGTTTCTATAATTGCGTACATTTTCTGCACCTCCTATTTTGTCTAAGACTCGCCATTGCAGGTGCTGAAAGCTTATAAGGGAGTGCCCTTAACCTGCTCCGTGCGGTTGTAGCTCTTTGGGTGCTCCAAACAACTAACATTGAAATGTTACCACGAACCAAACTGATTGTCAATCTGTGCAGCAGTTGCGGGCTCTAGATTTTCTTTTAATGTGCCGCCAATTTTTTTTCTTGTTAATTCAAATAAACCCATGCGTGTAAAACCAAAAATTTTTACTGTTTTTCGATCAGCTGATGAGGCCCGTTGCACTTCTTGTAAAATCAATTGTTCATCTTCTTTTTTCATTCGGAGAAAATCAATGACGATCATTCCACCAAGATTTCTTAGGCGAAGTTGGCGCATCGCTTCAATGGCGGCCTGTTTGTTAATTTCCATTACTCCGGACCTAGACTTTCCCGAATTTACGTCGATCATTGTCATTGATTCTGTTTCTTCGATAAGAAGATAGCTTCCATCTGGAAGCCAAACAACTTTTTTTAGAGCAAGCTGAATTTCATTTTCAACATTTATAGGTAGATTAGTTTGAAACGTAACAATTGAAGAGTGGTCGTTATCAATTTTCTCTACAAGGGTTTTTATTTTTTCGTATTCATCCTTATCGTCTGTCACAACCTCATCAATTCCTGATGAGATGTAGTTGTGAAATGCTTGTTCAATGCAATCAAAGCCTTCGTGTAAAAGCGTAGGGGCATGTAAATGATTGCTTTCCCATAACAAGCGACTCGACGTTTGTCTTAAATGTTTCAGTTCTCTCTCAACTTCTTCAAGAGTTGAATCGCTCGCTGCCGTTCGGATGATGAATCCTTCATGCCCACGCTTCTGATTTTCTGCAAAAGATATCCATTTATCCCTTTCATTATTGGACATTTTTTTTGATGCTGCCACATAATCCGCGAATGGAGAATAAACAAGAAAAACTCCGGGAAACGACAATTTCATCGTTAACTTTGCACTTTTGAACCGGCTTCTTTCTTTTACAACTTGGACAACAATTTCTTCTCCGTGCTCAAGCCGCTCAACTAAGCAGTCTTTTGCGAGAAGAAAACCATCTTCATTTTGCCCAATTTGTACAAAATACGTATCCATTGCTTCTTTGCTTTTTTTCACAATCCCTTTGTATATGTTTCCGAGTTTCCCAATCTTCTTGTTACAAACGATTATTTCCACTGTTTTTTGATTTTCCGTAACCGCAAGGATTGTTTTACCTTGCCAATTGGAAATAAAAAATTTTCGCACGCCATTCCTCCACAAATACTTTTCATTTACCGGCTATTTTAACCGAAATAATTCAGAAATAGTAGTTCTGTATTTTTTTTTAGCAAAATAGGCATCTAGAAATTTCCGTTCATCTGTTGTCATCAGTTTGTCATCGGCCCGCACTAAAATATTGTGGTGGACACCTTTTTGAAATCGTTTTAATACTTGTTCAAGTACATGGCTTGGTTTTGCATGAATTGGTTTTTGCCTTCCTCCTTTGCCCTTATTGGCCTCATACCTTTCTAATAAAAAACGGAGGAAAACATAGTAGTGATGGCGCCACTCCGTATAGATGGAAAAAGCCAGAAACATAAGAATAATAAGCAAGTTCAGGTTGAAATTATACATTGTTATCGTTATACAAACAAAAAGGAATAAAAAAATCGAGGAAAAAAGCAATTGAGAATGATGGGCTCGTTTAAAAGGCTGAAAGTAGGCAAAAGCTAAAAATAATAGTTTGCCCCCATCCAATGGCCAAATTGGAAGTAAATTAAAAATAAGAATCATCATATTAAAAGCAAGAAATTTTTCAAAAAAAGCGGGCGTCCACAATCCCGAATGCGCTAGAACAAACCCAAGAGCAATGAGTAAAATATGTTGAAAAGGACCAAAGATGACAACTAAAAACTCTTCTTTAAATGGCCTGTTCCCATGTTCATCGACTTCCGCCACACCTCCGAAAGGCAATAAAACAATTTTACGGACACGCCAATTAAAAAAACGGGCCATACTATAATGACCCAGTTCATGGATGAAGATAATAGAAAATAACAGGACTAAGTCACGAAAAAAACCTGTTATAATGGCAATGCCGAACACAAACCACGTAAGTGGATGAATGTCAATTCGCTTTATCAAAAGACATCACCTGGATTGGATCAATAAACGATTCCCCTTGTTTCAATGCAAAAAAGAAAACCCCATTTTTACCTTTTTCATCGATTGAGGCTTTACCGATTGGGTCGCCGCTTTTTATATAATCGTAGAGCGCAACATCAACCTCGTCTAAGTTGCCATACCATGACTCACTGCCGTCGTTATGCTGAACGATAACCGTTTTATTCAAATTGTCACGCTTGCCTGCAAAGGCCACCCAACCGTCTTGTACACATTCGATTACTGATTTGCTATCTGTTTCAATCATCACTCCTTTTTTTTCCTTTTCAAATGGTTCTACAATACGTCCCGTTGCAGGAACGGCATACGAATTTTCTTGTTTATTTACTACTTTTGTTTCCTTATCCTTTTCATTTTTGGTAAGACTTTCAGGGAGAAGTGCTAAAGGCTTTCCAAACTGCTCTTCGTACCAATTCCCCACCATTGCAAACTGAAAATCATGCTCGAATGAATAAACGATCGCTTGGCGAATCTTATCAAATTTGCCTTCAGGCTGTTTGAATAAAATGGCCACCGCGAAAAAAAGGGTAACAGAAAGTAAGCATTTTAATAAAAACGTTTCTTTCGAAAACAAAGGATGAATCCGTTCTGTTTCTTCATTCAAAGTGTTGATTGAGTGATTGTGAGTTTCCTCGCTTGGGCGATTCGCTTGAAATGATCGGTAATTTTTACGTAAAGCTTTACGCCTTCTGTGCCTCTTGCGAAAACGATCCAAATTGTTTCCCATATGCACCCTTCCTCTGTCCTTTATACTCTCTACATGTTATGACTTGTCCTTGAGAGATAGAACATGAAACAGAAGTCAGGGGTCAGAAGCCGGATTGGTCTAAATTTGCGACAAAGCAAATTTATACTTATATTAATCTAAAAAGCTCCCAAAAATAGGTTGGGAGTTTTTAACGAATGCCAATAAACTTTTTGAATTTTGCAAAAAAACCTTTAGGTTCTTCAAAGGATAAGAGCGGCACCGATTCGCCAAGTATCCTTCTTGCGATGTTTCGGTAAGCAAGCGATGCTTTACTTGTAGGATCCAGAGCAATCGGTTCTCCTTTGTTGGAAGCGCGAATGACACTTTCATCATCAACGACAATGCCTAACAGCTCAATGGCGAGAACATTGACAATTTCATCAACATCTAACATTTCCCCGCTTTTGACCATATTTCCACGAATTCGATTAATAATTAACTTTGGCGGCTCTATGTCTTCCTGTTCGAGCAGTCCTATAATGCGATCAGCATCACGGACTGAAGAATTTTCAGGCGTTGTAACGACAATCGATTTATCAGCGCCAGCGACAGCATTTTTATACCCTTGTTCAATCCCTGCCGGGCAATCAATCAATACGTAATCATAATCTTGCTTAAGTTCATTAATGATGTTTTTTATTTGTTCTGGTTGAATGGCTGATTTGTCTTGTGTTTGTGCTGCGGGCAGCATGTAAAGACATTCGAACCGTTTATCTTTGATTAAAGCTTGCTTCAAGCGGCAGCGGCCTTCTGCTACATCAACAAGATCATAGATGATTCGATTTTCCAGCCCCATCACAACATCTAAATTTCTTAACCCAATATCCGTATCGACTAAGCACACTTTTTTATCTGAAAGTGCGAGTGCTGTACCTATATTAGCGGTTGTCGTTGTTTTTCCAACACCGCCTTTTCCGGATGTAATGACAATTGCTTCTCCCATTGTATTAGATGCTCCTTTCCCTATAGCCTTGTTAATTCTGACCGTAGCCAAGGTAGGGCTTGTATTTTTTCAAGTACGATTTGGTTTTTTTCTTTATCTATATATGCGCACTCCATGTCATGGCCCGAATCATTTGTATGATCTGGGGGCCTTGTGACGATATCCGAAATTCTAAGCTGGGAAGGCTCCATTCGTGACGCTGCAATGACGGCATCTATATTGCCATCTATTCCTGCATGGGCAATCCCTCTTAGCACGCCCATTATAAAAATGTTGCCGGTCGCTTCCACTTTTGCGCCTGGATTAATATCCCCTATTAAAAGCAAATCACCCGTTATGGATAACACTTGCCCTGAACGGATCATTTTCGCCACTGAAACGATTCGATTCTTTTTATGCATTTCTTCCGCTTCCACTTTCGTTATGACATTTGAATGAATGTCCTCCACGGAAAGATTTTTTTTCTTGCGTACAAGTTCAGAAATTTTATCAATTTGTTCTTGGTTTAAATACCGGTTGCCGGTTTCCAAAAAAACGGGGACAAGCCGGTTATCTTTGCTCTCACGTGTATTCACAGACAATTTTTCTTCAATTTCATACAGCAAGTCATCATAAGAGCAGCGATCATCTAGGATTAGGGTAAATCCTTCTTTCGTACCTTTGATTGTAACGTATTGCTGCTTTTCTACCATGATGATTCACCTCAACATAGGATATTCAACAACATGAAATCGAAATCCTTTTCTTCCAATCGAAAATTAGTCAATCTTGTCAATCAATTTTCGAATTGGGAAAAACATAAGAATAAAAAAACCGCTGTTTAGGATTAAACTTGGGAAAAGCCGTTCATAGAGAAATAGCTTTATTGGGAGTTGGACAATTCCCACTAATGTATATAAACCGTACACTTGAAAGTCAAGAATCGCTATCGCAATCATTGTAAGCAGCAATCCAACGATCACATTAACATGGATAATTTTGGCGGACTGGCCAACGATATATGCTGTAATCGCCATTGAAAACATATATACACCAACTAAGTCCGTATAAATAATGTCATACAGAAGACCTGTTACAATGGCATAAACAACGGCTTTAGGAATTGAATGATAAATCGCAACCAATACAATAATGACCATTGTAAAACGTGGAACTAACACCAATTCGGAACCGTAATTTTCAGGTGCAACGACTTGCATAACTGTTCCCTCAAACACGAAAAAAAAGAAAAGAAGCAAAGGAAGGAAAATACGTTTCAACGTTCCTCCTCCTTTTCTTGTCCATCGGTAATCACTTCCGCTTTCCTTTTCACGATCATCACATTATTAATATCGTAAAGATCGGCAGAAGGTTTAACGAGTGCAGATTGAGTTAACCCGTATTTATCGTTTTTCACTTCAATAATTTCACCAATCATTAAATTTGAAGGGAAAACACCTCCAAGTCCTGAGGTTACAACTTTAGCGCCTTTTTTCACTTCAATATCAATTCTTATATTATTAAAAAGCAACGCTTTTTTCTCGGGATCATATCCGTCAATAACTCCAAATATATCATGCTTGTCTTGTACGAAAGCGGAAACTCGATTTGTTCGATCAACATCGCTAATAAGTTGAACTGTGCTTGAGAATGGCTGGGCATTTTTCACTTTGCCGATTAAACCTGCTGGAGTCATGACAGCCATATTGGTCTCAACCCCATCCTCACTTCCTTTATCAATTGTAATGCGGTTGTTCCACCGGTCCGGAGAACGGGCAATGACGCTTGCTGAGATGATATTGTATTCCCGCAAGCTGTCTTTCTTTCCGACTAATTCCTTTAATTCATCATTCTCTTTTTTTATATCCTCATAATCTACTTTAAGTTTTGCATATTCATCCAATCTAGCTTTTAAAACTTTATTTTCATCATACATGTTTTTTAAATCGGAAATGTTTTCAAAGAAACCCGCTACTGCTTTAGCGGGTTTATAAAAGATGGATTGCACAAATGCAACCGAGTCTTTAAAAAACTGTTCGGGTTTGCTTAATGTACTTCTCTCTTTCATAGTAAAACCGATCATTGCAACAAGCACGATGATTGAGATAAGCAGGATAATCAGTCTTTTATTAGAAAAAAAATGACGCATGGAAACACCTACTTCAATTTGGAGGTTAGAAGTTAGAGAATAGAGGTTTGATTTGTTCTAACTTCCGGTCGTTAAAATTAGCGTGATTTCGAACGCGATGTGATGCCTGTCTTCGAACGAAGCAAGTGAAGATTTTCTAATGCTTTTCCTGTTCCAATCGCAACACACTCTAAAGGTTCTTCAGCAACGACAACAGGCATGTTGGTCGCTTCTCCTAAAACTTTGTCAAGATTTTTTAACAAAGCACCGCCACCGGTCAAAACGATGCCACGATCCATAATATCAGCCGCAAGCTCCGGCGGCGTTGTTTCAAGCGTAATTTTTACAGTTTCAATGATGCTGTTCACTGTTTCACTTAACGCTTCAGCCACTTCTTTTCCACTAATTGAAATCGTTTTTGGCAACCCAGTTAACAGGTCTCGGCCACGAATTTCCATTTCACCCATGTCTTCTGTTACAGAAGCAGATCCAATTTCCATTTTCAATGTTTCGGCGGTCCGTTCCCCAATCATAAGATTGTAGTTCTTTTTAATGAATTGAATGATCGCTTCATCCATTTCGTCTCCAGCCACACGAATCGAACGGCTTGTCACAATGCCGCCCAATGAAATGATCGCTACTTCGGTCGTTCCGCCGCCAATATCGACGACCATGCTTCCAGTTGGCTCCCAAACAGGCAAGTCAGCACCAATTGCAGCAGCAAAAGGTTCTTCGATTGTATACGCTTCGCGTGCCCCTGCTTGTCTTGTCGCATCTTCAACGGCACGCTTCTCAACAGCTGTAATTCCAGATGGAACACAGACCATCACATTTGGCTTGCGTGAGAAAAAGCCCTTTTTTTGGGCTTGCTGAATAAAATATTTCAACATCGTGGACGTCATTTCATAGTCAGCAATCACGCCATCTTTCATCGGCCTCACAGCAACAATATTTCCCGGTGTCCTGCCGATCATATTTTTCGCATCATTGCCAACAGCTTCAATTTGGCCAGTATCTTTTATAATCGCTACAACGGACGGTTCGCGGACAACGACACCTTTTCCTTTTGTGTAGACAAGCGTATTCGCAGTTCCAAGATCGATCCCCATTGCATTTGAAAATCCACCAAACATATATTAAAACTCCCTTCATTCCTAAAAGAGGTTGTTCAAAAACTACAGGGACTCACAGGATGTGAGTTGGTTTGAACGTTGACCACAGGACGTGGCCTTTCTTTCGCTGAAATTGGGCCCTTTATGCCCAAAGAGTGAAAGCAAATTAAAGACGAAAACCGTGCCCAAATCTCAAAAGTATCCCAGCTTCCATTAGAGCAGGATAAAAATAATCAACAAGTTCGATTATACTTTAAAAAGCATGAAAATGATAGGAGAAAATCGACTTATATAAAAAGTTCTATTTTGTATTCAAAAAGGAGGACAACGAGAGGATATTTCAACTAAAGGCAGGCCGCGTCTCTGTAGCCAACGTTGAAATGTCGCCATCCTGGCTCCGTCGAGGAAGCGTAGCTCTGAGCATCGAAGAGACGAGCAATACTTCTACGATCCGCTGCGAGTTGCGCCGAGGAATCAGGCTTCGGAGCAAAATGCTTGTAGACGCAGGTACATAGCTTCTTTCAATTAGTTGAGGAGCGGAAAAGCAAGCTGGCGAAGAGATTCGCAGCCTTAATTGAAGTTCGACTAATAAACCACGTCTTGTGATAACGTCGAACCGACTTATCTCCTGTAAGCCTCCGGGCTTTTTGAACAACCTCTTTTATGAAGCGCTCAAAAAGTGGCATTTTACTGTGAAAATTTTTCGGAAGGGAATATGAAAGGCTTGTGCTTAGACATAGCCTTTTTCTTTTAGGCTAATATATTTTTTGTCACCGATAATAAGATGGTCGAGCAGTTCCATTCCAATAAGTTTTCCACATTCGGCTAAACGTTTCGTGACATCGATATCTTCTTTGCTTGGGGACGGGTCGCCGCTCGGATGGTTATGAAAACATACAAAGGAAGCAGCAGAACGCCGAATCCCTTCTTTCAGCACTTCTCTCGGATGGACGATCGATGCATTTAAGCTTCCGATGAAAACAGTCTGTTTATGTATCACTTGGTTTTTAGTGTTGAGATACACACACACGAAGTGTTCCTGATTCAGAAAACGCAGTTCTTCCATTACATAATTCGCAGCATCTTCTGGTGAGCGAATCGTGTATTTTTCACTTGGATTTAAATTCCAGACGCGCTGGCCGAGTTCAATCGCCGCAAGAATTTGAACCGCTTTTGCTTCACCGACCCCCTTTATTTCAGTCAATTCTTCAATCGTAGCATCTTTTAATCGCCTCAAGCCTTCAAAATGCATAAATAAGCGTTGGGAAATTTCCAAAACGGATTCTTTCACAGTTCCTGTTCGGAGAATTATCGCAAGCAATTCTTGATTAGATAACGCCGCAGCGCCCCTGTTTACAAGCCTTTCCCTCGGCCTCTCCTCTTCTGGAACATCACGAATCATAATAGGAAATTTTTCCATGGCGTCACCTCTTCTATTTAATAAACGAAAACTGATAGAAAAATGTTTCTAGTTGTGGAAAAAATGGAGTAAAATCGAACGTGTTGACAAACGAAGGATCCTGCTCTAACGGAAGGCGGGATATGGAGTACTATTTTTTCAAAAAAAGCTCTTTAATGAAAGTTTAGCATATTCATTAAATAAAGAAAACTTGTCGATTGGCAAGCCTTATAGCGCAGACAGCGGTTTAGTACTCACTCGTTAATGCGGCTTTTCTTGGAGGTTGGAAATGCGAGGTGCGAATGGATTAAATTGGGAATTGCCGATTTATGCTTTCTTATTTAAAAAAAGAAGCAAACCGCCATTTTATCACGGTTTGCTTACTCACCTTGTACGATTTTCCTATATTCGATAAAAGCAGTGATTAAATGTTGCTCAGCTTTCCATCCGGTTTTTTTATTTTCATTGAGAGCTGCTGTAATCGCTTCATCTGCCTGTAATAATTCATCTGCGAAACCTGATGTAATGTCATCTTTATTTGCGCGTTCCCATTTTTCTTTCCATTTTTTAAGTTTTTCAGTAGTTTTTTTCTGGCTGCTTCCCTTTAATTGTCCGTCAAATAAAGCTTCTTTGTTTTTTATTAAATCAATGAGAAGTTGCTTTCCCTCTTCAATGAATTGAACCGTTTTTTCTTTATCAAATTCGGCTGAAGAAAGTGCTTCAATTTCTTTTGTATACGTCTCTTGGTCGATCTTTTCAAACTCGGCTGCAAGAGCTTCAATTTTCCCATCACTTGTTCCAATCGCTATATACATTCGGAATGGTTTTTCTGTTTCATCAATCACAGCTGCATAGCCTTTCTTTATTAGCGCATTTGAAAACTTCTCCGCTGATCCTTTCGTTTCAAAGGCTCCTCCTTGAATGACATAAAGCTTTAAATTAAGATTGGACGCCGATGTTGGAGAGGCAGCAGTCCGAAGTTCAGGCTTCATTGCTTGTCCTTCTACATTTTCAATGCCTGAGTTTTCGCCAGTAAACATCATTAACATTAACATGCCAAAGGTAGAGCCGATAAAAAGGGCTGTAACAGCGGATAGCCATACCTTTTTTATTGGAGCCAATTTCTTTTTGCTTTCCCGCAGCCATTTTCTCTTTTTTTTCGATACCGGCGTCTGGCTGTTTTCGATAGGATAACTTTGTTCTGGCGTTACTTCCTCAATAAAACGATTGTGGTGATGTTCTGTATCCTCGATCCGCTCAATTTGTTCTTTCCCGTTAATAACGATTGTAATTTGCCGGTGTTTATTTTCCATTGTCGTACCCGCTCCTTTGATGACAGCTTGTACGATCAATATATGATAGCTTGGCAAAATTATGATTAGAGGTTGTTCAAAAAGTCCGGAGATTCACAGGATGCTATTGTGAATTTCTGAAATAAAATAAAGAGAGCCTGTTACGATGATAACCGTGTTTTCGTCTGATGATGCAATCGCTTGATCAATGGCTTCCTTCGGATCGTCGATTGTTCTCGTCGCCTCCATTGTTGAAAATAATTGAAGTTTTTCCGGTCGGTGCGCTTTTTTATGGGAGAAAGACGTAAATGTCATTTCATCGGCAACTTTTTCAAGACTTGAAATCATTGTTTTAACATTTTTTGTTTCGAGCGCGGCAAAAATAATATGGATATGCGCATTGGGAAAACGATCTAAAATCATTTCCGTTAACTTCGCGATTGCTTCCTGATTATGGGCACCATCCAAAATCAGTTTCGGCTTTTCCATTACTTCTTCAAACCGCAGCTTGAGTTTTGCTTTTTTCAATCCTTTTTGAATATGTTCGAACTCAACGTTCAAGCCAAAGAAAGAGTACAAATAATCAAGTGACATTAGGGCTAGTGAAGCGTTTTGAACTTGGTGTTTCCCTTTCATAGAAATACAGAGCGACTCTTTCTTTGAAAATGGCGACTGAAAATCAAAACGTTCGCCATCGGCAGATGATTGTTCATTGAAAACATGGAACTCATGTCCCAGCCGATAAGTTTTCGTTAACTTTTCTTTTGCTCTTTTTTCAATAATGGATAACGCTTCTCCCTCTGCCGCAGTGACAACAGGAACCCCTGACTTTATGATCCCTGCTTTTTCCCTTGCGATGTCAGCAATTGTATCTCCCAGTACATCTGTATGATCCTCGCTGATATTCGTAATGATGCAAACCATTGGGTGAATCACATTCGTAGAATCAAGGCGACCCCCAAGCCCGGCTTCAAAAATAACGACATCCGGATAGGCAACTGTGGCAAAATATACGATTGCCATCATCGTCATGACTTCAAATTCGGTCGCCTGCCCGTATTCTGTTTCACCAAGCTCTTCGGCAAGAGGACGTAGTTTATTTGTAAGAGTAAGAAAAACATCATCTGGGATCGGCTCGCCATTTACAGCAATCCGATCCGCTGCTTTCAAAACATGAGGAGATGTGAATGTGCCAACTTCATGCCCGGCTTCCATCATGATTTGGCTTAGAAACTCGACCGTCGATCCTTTTCCATTCGTACCCGCAACATGAACTGACTTCAGCCTCCGTTCCGGGTGATCAAGTTTCTCAAGCATCCATTCCATTCTCTCCAGCCCAGGCTTTATACCAAATTTCAGCAGGGAACCTAGCCAATCCATTGCTTCATCCAACGTCTTCACGCAACCACTCTCCATCCACTTTAACCTTGTAACTCTTTGATTCGTTTCTCTACTAGCTTGCGTTTTTCAATATAGTCTCGTTCTTTCTGTCTCTCTTCTTCAACAATCTTTTCTGGCGCTTTTTTTGTAAATCCTTCATTCGAAAGTTTCTTCTGGACACGTTCCACTTCTTTTGTTAATTTTTCATATTCTTTATTCAATCTTTTTATTTCTTCCTCAAGATTAATTAGATCTTGAAGCGGCAAGTAAATTTCAGCACCGGTTATCACTTGAGTTACAGACTTTTCAGGTGCTTTCGCTTCTTTTGAAATCACGAGGCTGCTCGTATGGCAAAAACGTTTAATATACGATTCATTTTTTTGAAGTGTTGCTTCCGCCTGTTCAGTAAGCGGTTTGATTTCCATGGCAATTGGTTTGCTTGGCGCAACATTCATCTCTGCTCGTATATTTCGGTTTGAACGGATAACCTCTTGAATGAGTTTCATTTCTTCTAACGAATCAGGGTTATGCCATTCATTTTGTTTTTCAGGCCATTTCGCAACGGTTATCGAATCTCCTTCATGGGGCAAATGCTGCCAAATTTCTTCCGTAATGAAAGGCATAAACGGATGGAGGAGGCACATCGTTTTCTCCAAAACATAAGAAAGGACAGATCTTGTCGTTTTCTTTGCATCTTCATTGTCACCATATAACGAAAGCTTGGCCATTTCGATATACCAGTCGCAGACATCATCCCAAATAAAGTGATAGAGCTTGCTTCCGACTTCACCAAGCTCATATTTCTCACTTAAGTTTGTCACTTCTTCAATCGTTTCGTTCAATCTCGTTAAGATCCATTGATCAGCCAACGTTTTTTCTCCAGACAAATCAAGGTCACGATATTTTAATCCATCCATGTTCATTAAGGCAAATCGCGATGCGTTCCAAATTTTATTGGCGAAATTCCATGCCGCTTCAACTTTTTCCCAATAAAAACGCAAATCATGGCCTGGTGAACTTCCGGTAACGAGGAAATAACGAAGCGCGTCTGCCCCGTATTTGTCAATCACTTCCATCGGGTCAACGCCATTGCCTAACGACTTGCTCATTTTTCTGCCTTCCGAATCACGAACAAGGCCGTGAATAAGCACATCGTTGAATGGCCTTTTTCCAGTGAACTCGATGCCTTGGAAAATCATGCGGGCAACCCAAAAGTAAATGATGTCATACCCTGTCACTAAAACATCTGTTGGATAAAAGCGTTTATAATCATCTGCATCTTCATCAGGCCAACCCATCGTTGAAAAAGGCCAAAGTGCCGAACTGAACCATGTATCTAGCACATCTTCATCTTGATGCCAGTTTTCGCTATCTTCTGGCGCCTCATGCCCTACATAAATCTCGCCTGTTTCATTGTGATACCATGCAGGAATCCGGTGTCCCCACCACAATTGCCTTGAGATGCACCAGTCGCGAATGTTTTCGATCCAGCGAAGGTATGTTTTTTCAAAGCGCTCAGGAACAAAGTTTACTTTCCCTTCCGATTTTTGGAGTTCAATCGCCTGCTTCGCGAGCGGTTCCATTTTCACGAACCATTGCGTTGATAAATAAGGTTCTACGACTGCACCGCTTCGTTCTGAATGGCCAACGGAGTGAAGATGTTCCTCAATCTTAAACAATACTCCTTGCGCCTTTAAATCCTCGACAATTTTTTTACGGCATTCGAATCTGTCAAGCCCTTGGTAAGGACCGGCGTTTTCATTCATTGTGCCATCTTCATTCATGATAAGTATTCTTTCGAGGTTGTGGCGGTTCCCGATTTCAAAGTCGTTCGGATCGTGGGCAGGCGTAATTTTTACCGCTCCTGAGCCGAAATCCATATCAACATAGTCATCCGCGACGATTTCAATTTCACGGTTAACAATGGGAAGCATTACTTTTTTTCCGATTAAATGCTTATAGCGCTCATCGTCAGGATGGACGGCTACAGCCGTATCTCCAAGCATTGTTTCTGGTCTTGTTGTGGCGATTTCAATAGACCCTGTTCCATCAACTAACGGGTATTTCATATGATAGAAGGCGCCTTGGACATCTTTATAAATCACTTCAATATCAGATAAAGCCGTTTTCGTTTCTGGATCCCAGTTAATAATATATTCTCCGCGGTAAATAAGCCCTTTTTCATAAAGCTTGATGAACACTTCTCGAACGGCTTTTGAAAGCCCTTCGTCAAGCGTAAAGCGCTCGCGGGAATAATCAAGGCCAAGGCCGAGCTTCGCCCACTGCTTGCGGATAAAATCGGCATATTCCTCTTTCCATTCCCACGATTTTTCCAAAAACTTTTCACGTCCTAAATTATAGCGGCTTAATCCTTCTTTACGCAGCTGCTCCTCAACTTTTGCCTGTGTCGCAATCCCGGCATGGTCCATACCCGGCAGCCATAGCACATCATACCCTTGCATCCGTTTCATTCTCGTGAGCATATCTTGAAGGGTCGTATCCCATGCATGTCCCAAATGGAGTTTTCCGGTAACATTTGGCGGCGGGATAACGATGGTATAAGGCTTTTTATTCTTGTCGCCTGTCGCTTCGAAGTACCTTCCGTCAAGCCAATAGGCATACCAATTTGATTCTGTTTCCTTCGGATTATACTTTTTCGGCATTTCCATAATAATTCTTCCTCCGTCACGTTTATTTACTTTTGAATGTAAGCTTGTCCTTATTTAATGGATATTAGCGGGGCGATTTTGCCTGGAGAGAACCTTTTTTCGTTAGAAAGGCGACTACTTGACTCTGCATCTTTGTTGCCTTGCACCGAGGAAGCCTACAGCGGAGCATAGGCTAGTTAGACGCAGGTGCAAACTTATGCATTTCGTAATCACATCTTTGAACCGCTTCTCGGAAGGTAAATCGACCCGCGGGTGCGCATAATACAAGGGCAAAAAACAAAAAAACTTTCATCCGTAAAGGACGAAAGATTCCGCGGTGCCACCTTTTTTCACAGTGTTAACTGTACTCTTGTTCGGGTAACGGCTTGACCGGTTTCTTTTACTCATTAAAGAGAACTTGTAGATAATTTTCAAAGAAACTGCTTAAGGGCGACTTCAATGACGCTTACCTTAAGAAATCTTTCAGCAGATGATTTCTCTCTCTATAAGGCGCTCTTCACTTACTCTTCCCTCTCGTTGCTTTTTATAATCATTAATTTATTCAAATTTTACCTATAGTAGAGGGAATCGTCAAGTCGCGAACCATTTGTTATTCCTCACATATACTGTAAAAAATGCTGCGGGAGGGTGCTTTATGTTTGGGAGAAAGAAATTGTATTACCGCCGATTGAAATATCCGCCTTGGGTATTAACAATTCGAGACATTGCTGCACAAGTTTGTTTGCCTCTCGTCATTTTCCAGTTGATTCGGACACTCTTTTTTCCAACCGCTTTGGACGTAGTTCTTTTATTGGTTTTTGCAGCGATTACGCTTTGTTTAGCTCTGGAGTGGTTTTAAAATTTTATTTTCCTGCTTTTTTAACCGGAATATATAAGATTTGACCTTCTTCCACTTCTTCACGTTCGAGCCGATTTACTCTCGCGATCTGGCTCGGCTGTAACTCATAGACTTCAGCAATCGAATCAAGAGAGTCGCCTGGCTGAATGATTCGCATTCGAAGTTTCGAGAATTCCTCACCGTCCCTCGTTAACATTTTAGTAAGATATAATGCATTTTCATTTCGAGGTTCCTTTTTTGCTGTTTCCTCTTCTTCTATTTCTTCTTCACTCGTTACGATCTCTTCTTCCCTATTTACAACGTCGTCAATTCCTTCAGCTTCTTCCTGATCTTCATGAAAATCCATTGGAATGTCTATGTCTTTGTCCTCACTTGCCCGGTCAGCAGCATTGCTTAGCGATAGTAACGCATCGTTATCATTTTGATACGCTTGATCGAATTGCTTGTACGTTTCTTTTTCTTCTTCTTCCGTTCGGCCTTTCAGTTCAATTTGCGGGGTTTGTTCCAATACCTCCCGCTTTTCTAGGTTGTCATTCGTTTCATTCTCTTCTTCTCTTTCCATCTCAACATCTTGCTCCTTTATATTTATTTCAAAGGAGGATTTGTCAGATAAATAGAGTTCTTTCATTTTTTCAAATGGCTCGAGCCTGTTATCGTTTTCGATTTCTTTCGTTTCATTAAATTTTGATGTGCTCTCTCCTTTGATTCCAGAAATCGCGAGTTCCGCTGTCAATTGAAAGCATTGCTCATTAGGTAAATGATAATCAAATGAATTGACAACGACATAAACATCATCCAACTGATCGACTCTTTCAACCGGGATCGTAATTTCTACCGGGAACCGGTGATTAAATTCAGCTGTCCCATCATTTTGAACCCTGATGTCTTGTACAGTTCGAAATGAAAGTTGTTCATTATCGCTGTCATCAAAATCGTTGTTATTCTCTAAAATACGAAATTCACCGTTCAATCTAAGCTCACCTTTAATGAATACATAATCGCCGTCCTCTTCGACAGTAATTTCAGGTTCTAACGAGACGGATAAAATATCTTCAATTTCTTCTCCTTTTCTAAACCATACCGATTCTTCCACTGTAAAATGTAAAAGACTATCCATCATTTAGTCACTTCCTTTCAACCGACTAGGTACAGTACAGGTTATGCTGGCTATGGAATGATTATGATTAATCGATATAGAAAATCAGAGATAATTTCCAGCCACTGAAAACTAATCAACAAAATTTTTCCAACGATAAGCAGCAGGAATCCATTTTGGTGACAACATTAGGCAACAGCCTACAAGTAAATTCCCTGCCCCATATAAAACCATAGAAGGAAACAATGATTTGGGCGACAAAGCCATATGGCTATTTTTTTATATGAATTGAGAACGATTTGCCAAGTTTATTCAAGAATCAAAAAGGATCGGAATTTTAGATCCGACCCTCGCATAATTAACCTTATTTTCAATAATTGGCTAACTCAAGCCAACTGTTAATTAAACCTGAATTATTCATAGAAATTCATTGATGTCCTAGTAATGCTTATTTATCAAGTAGTCTAGATAA